>JBKKBQ010000038.1:0-8166 GCA_046714015.1 Nitrospira sp. | reverse complement strand
GTCCCGGCAATCGCGGCACCGGCGAGCCAGGACGCCCTCTCATTGATCCGAGCCGGGTACGGTCGAAGCCCTCTGGCCCAGGCATGATCAAAGGCCAAGTACTTTCCATTCAAGGCGTGACGTATATCGTGCGAAAGTCGGATGGCCTTGAAGTGATACTCAAAACCACCAAAGACACCGAAATGCCTTCAATGATCCGCATGGGTGAGACCGTGGAGGCGACGGTGGATTCGGCTGGCATTCCTACCCAGATCAAACCTTCTAAGCGGTGACCTGTCCCGTTCTGAAGGCGGCCGATTTTATGCACGACAATCAAGTGCAGCGCATCCGGGGTCGACCAGCAGGCATCCAGTTAAGAATGGTTTCAATGGCCGATACCTGGAGCGAGGGAAATATGAACCATAAACCATCTCAACCTACAGCACCCATCGACTACAAGGAGCGCCAGATCGTAGTGAATTCGCATCAACAAGCCGATGCAGCATGGGCGTGTCAATACTCCATCGTGGAATTCGGCAAGCCAAAGACAGAGTCCATTACAGGACACGCCGACGGCAGCTTCCCTTCCCGAGAAGCAGCGGAATTGGCTGCCGTGCAAAAGGCCAAAGCATTGATCGATTTGCGCTGATTTCCCACAAACCTTTGTGAGGCAAGTATGGCGAAAAAAAAGGATTTAGAAAATTTAGAAGAGATCAGACCCTTCCTCTCTAACCATTCAAGCGCTACTGCTGATCGGCAATCTATCCAGCGCCGCCCCACTCGATGCGCCCCACGCAAGAGCCGGAGAGATGTTCTATCGAGATTTCCTAAAAGGAATGACGCGCGCTGGAAACTTCAAGCCGTTTTTACAACCGACTGGGCTCGTTTGGCCTTATTCTGCAAGTCAAACAGGGTGGTCGCCACTGGTTCGATGAGCTAATGGTCAGCGCCGGTTGTGGGGCGGGAAACCTTTACTCCCCCGCTACGGGTGGGGCCGTCACATCGGTACGGTGCCAGGTCACAAAAAACAGCACCGTGTACTGATTGTAAAACGCTCGTCCGACCAGTTTGGGAGTCGAACCGAGAAACTCACCGGTCCGATTATCGTAGACATCCACATGCAGCCGAGCATAGCCGCTCTGGCTTTGGTTCTTGTAGAGCGTGAGTTCGGGCAGCGAGAAGGGAATCAACACGCTCTGAACCGGCGGCATGCCTACGAATACCGTGCCTTGCATCGTTCCGAACGACTCCGCCATCACGCGAACCAAATAGGGGGATTCGGTGTCACGCGCGGAGACGCGATAGCCTCTTCGTCCCAACTCGGCTGCCACGAGATCTCGAATGTAGAAAATATCGCGCGACGGACGATCGATCGCACCGAGGTCCGCATTCGTCGTGCGAAGCCGGGATCGATCATTTTCGAGCCCGGTCGCATCCACGTCCACATTGACTCCCTCGGGTAGTCGAATCGACAGATTCTCCAGAGCTTGCTCGACCGCCTGAGTCAACAGGACCTGCTCAACCGCCGTCCGAGGGGTGCGTGACACTTCCTGTTCAAGCGCGCATCCCGTGACCATCGCGATCGTGCCTATCCCAAAGCAAATCAGGCCGTTTCGTAAGAAATGGTCGCTCAATTTGGACCCACAGGATTTGCTCTCGCCGTTGCCGGCTTAGAAGCCTGCACGTTACTGTAGAGGGAGCAATGCGCCCCCCGCTGCCATCCGATTTGCTCATCCGCTCAATAGCCGGCAGTCATCAAAGCGAACACGACAGCCGCTATCACCACAATCGCAATCGCGATCAACATCAGCGGAGGATAAGCGCCGAACATTCCCGGCATAGGCTTCCCTTAATGTAGGTTTGTAATTCAGCCCTAGGAGCTTGTCCGACATGGACCGTTCGACTACGGGGAACGATCGGCGACCGTCTGCGTCGTTCTCGGCTCGAAAAAATCCTCAACGTATTTCAGTGAATACGCTTCCGGTTTTTCCGAGCCTGCGGCCTTGCATCTGGCCGTGGCTCCTTCGCCTCGTCACGAAGGTAATGTCGGACAGGCTCCTAGCCCGTATTGTTGCCGTGCGTCCCGCACGAAGTTCCCTGCCATGATCGACCATAACGGACCCTCCACGGACGTCCTACTAGGAAAGAGCATGGGGGGAAGGTTAAGGTTTCGATCCTGCCGCTGCGACTGTGGGAATTCCTAGTAGCGGGATGTCTTCAAATATGGTTGGTATAGCATTCAGGAACGGATGCGGACAATGGGTGGCTCGTTCACCATCGACGCCGCTCCGGGAGAGGAACCACCGCGTCGTTGTTCTTGCCGTCGACAAAGACTCCTGAAGACAGCGTGGAAAATCCTGTTTTTCCCGAGGGGCGAAGCCTGCACGCGCGGCAGTCGGCGCTGACGATTTCAGTGGTCATACAAAAGGAATGAATAGCGTGCAGCTAATACTCGTGGATGATCATGCGATGATGCGGGAAGGGCTCCGTTCTGTGCTGGATGCCTATAAGGATATTCAGGTGGTCGGGGAGGCGCGTGATGGATTGGAAGCGGTGAAGCTTGTGGGAGAGCTGCGACCTCGAGTGGTGTTAATGGACATCAACATGCCGAAGATGAATGGGATCGAGGCCACAACAAGGATCATGCAACAGTATCCGGAGACCATCATTATTGGACTATCGGTGAACGCGACGAAGGATAATCAGGAGGCCATGACGCGAGCGGGAGCCTTTCGGCTCCTGAGTAAGGAAACGGCAGTCGAACAACTGCATGATGCCGTCCATGATGCGGTCACTGAGAGAGACAGGGGAAAAGGTGATAATGAAGAAGGCTGAATGATACTCCTCTCGATGAAAGAGAGATGAGTGAGGACAGATCACTATAGAACCCGATCACTCGGTGATGAGGTCGATCACCATTCTACACGGCGCACTATGGTTATCGCCGTTGTGCTGTGGGTTCTGAGTGGTCTGTTGTTATTGGGAACCGGCGTGGTCGGCTGGACGGCTGACGCTGATCGCAGTAAGCTCACGATTGTGAGTCCGACAGAGGGCTCAGTGATTAAAGGGGATTCTGTTCACGTGCGGTACAGGATAACCAATGCTGCTCACGCGACGCATGTCCATTGTTACGTGGATGGAGAATATCAAAAAGGCTTCAAAGGCGAGGTCAAAGGGCTCACACGCGGCCCGCATGAGATCAAGATCGTGGCTGCGAATCGCAATCATGAGGGGCTCGTGGCAGAAGCGGCGGTCACGATTGAGGTGGAGTGATCATTGACTAGAAACATGGAATACAATATCCGCCCTGTTTCCCTTCCCATGTGTACGGCTACAGGGGTCATGAGTTTTCCCATAGCTGAGTCATGACTTTACCGGCCATCCAAGGAAGCAAGGTCGCTGTTGGCCGGACCGGTAATCACTTTGCCCAGCTTGTCAAAGCGAGAGCCGTGGCAAGGGCAATCCCATGTTTTCTCGGTGTCGTTCCATCCCACGATACAGCCTAAGTGCGTACAAACCGCCGATCGTTCGTGAAGCGCTCCGGTACTATCCCGGAAGACCGCGACTTTCGTCAGTCCGCGGCGCATGACTGCCCCGCTGTTCTTTCTGATTTCATCGACGGACTGTACATCTCCGGCTGTCACCCAGTCGGTATACTGGGCAGCCACGTTGATATTTTCCTTCGCATACTCCCCGACGGCGCGCAACGATTTACGGGCCGGGTCGTACAGCGTACTCCATGCAGAATCACGTCCCATAATGAGATCGGTGATCAGGATGCCGGCGATCGTGCCGTGCGTCATGCCCATCCCGGAGTCGCCTGTGGCGATGTAGACATTCTCTGCGTCACCGGGATTCCGCCCGATGAATGCAATCCCGTCTACCGTCTCCATGACCTGTCCAGACCAACGATACTCGATATCGTCAATCATGGGAAACCGCTCACGTGCCCATTGTTCCAGGCTCGCGTGGCGGGTCTGACCATCCTGAGCCTGTCCGGTCTTGTGGTCCTCTCCGCCGACCACCAAACAATCATATGCGTTGTTCGCCATCTTTACCCGCTGGGTCCGGACATAATGGTACGGATCTTCCGTATCCCAATAAAGGGCTTTGGGCACCGAGCCGGCCGGCACCCGCGCTCCGATGACATAGGTGGTATAGGGGGCTTGCTTGGTATGAATGGCGACAAGGTCGTTGATGGGGTTGTTGGTGGCGACGACGATCGAGCCGGCCATGATGCGCCGTCCGTCGTTCGTTTCCACCTGCGCCTCGGTTCCTCCCTGCACTCGACTGACATGGGATCCGGTATAGATGCGGCCTCCTTGTCGGTGAATCGCGGCGGCCAAGCCGATGAGATACCGTAACGGGTGGAACTGTGCTTGGCGTGAAAAGCGCAAACAAGGACCAGGCGCGAGCGGAGTCACCGGGGCGCGATCGAGCCGTTCCACCCTGAGACCAGCGCGCTCAGCGGCTTCCATTTCCTGCCTGAGAAAATCCTCGGCCTGTTCCCCCGTCGGGAAGAGATACCCGTCCAGGCGTTCGAAATCACACTCTATCCCTTCGTCCCTCACGATCGCTTCAATACGATCGACAGCGGCCGTATGGCTTGCGGCCGCAATGCGCGCGCCTTCTCGGCCGTGCAACCGTTCAATCTCCACATAAGTGTCGTCGATTTCATTGGAAAGATGGGCGGTTGTCCGTTCGGTCATCCCGCTTCCGATGCGGCCGTCATCCAAGACGACGACAGACTTTCCCTCGCACGCCAGACAATAGGCGACGGAGAGTCCCGCGATACCCGCACCGATGACGCAGACGTCGGCGCGCGATGATTGCTGAAGCGGCGACAAGGCCGGTGGATTCGCCGTTGCCATCCATATCGATGTGGTCTGCTCGGCTTGTTTGTCTTTCATGCTACCCTCCCATACGAAAACGTTCGGCTCGTTTTATGCAACCTCAGCACGGCGACCGACCGAGCGTTGCAGTTATACGTCTTGCCGCCTCGCAACTGCTTATGATCTTCCGCTGCCTCTATATATCGCTCGTGTCGAGAAGCCGTTCCCATCTGACCCCCTTTGATGCGCGGGAAGAGTAAACGGAAGAAGTTCATGATGGGCGTTAAAACCGCAATAAAAACGTGTCGCCGTGTATGGGGCGCCCTTTGTGATCTTTTTCTTGGATGGCATCGCGGCGGAGGGGGCGAACAAATACCCGTCCACCCGTTCGAAGTCGCATGCGATGGATTCTTTGGCGGTTGTCTCTTCAATCCATTCGATAGTGCTGTGTGACTCTGTACCGCCGATCGCGCCCCTTGTTCCCCGTGCAGCCGCTGTATGGTCGACATTCCGCGATCCATAACCTCAGAGAGACGCGCCGTCATCAATGGAGTCATCCCACTGCCGAGTGTCCCGCTCTCGAGCACGACCACGGATTTGCCATCCTGTAATAAGCGATAGGCGGTTGTAAGGCCGGCGATTCCGCTGCCGATGATGCACAACTTCTGTCGCGGTGTCTTCATTCAATGCGGTCGATGTCGGCATGTCGATCGACATCCACACTGAACGGGTGTGCTCAGATGGTACGGATGGCTTCATGACGTCATCTCCTCACGACCTGCGCATAGGCCGAGGATAGGCTTTCATTTCGGGTGTGTGGCCTCGGAAGACACCCAGTCGGCCTTAGCAGGATGCGGAGAAAGACCGCCAGCGGAATTTCTCGCATCGCTCAGAGGTCGGACGGCTAATAGAGGTCAGAATGAAATGAGTTGTTCCGCAGCCTGTAGGTTTGATGCTGAAGAAAGGAATGCCGACGATTACATCAAGGGAGTTGCCTAGTGGTGAAAGGATTTTGGCGACTTTACAGTGAGCCTATGAAAGATCTAATCCGGCGAGGGTCTATCCCAGCATTACTCTTTTCTCTCATGACGTATATGAGTCCATATGTTGCGTTGTCGACTGTCTTCGCAGCGGATATCATACCGGCTCCTCCTCCCGTACCTGAAAAGCCCGGAAACAATCCTGCCCCGAGTCCTGTTCCTGTTCCGCCGGCTCAGCGCCCTAGCATTGACCCAGGTATTGCGGTTCTCCCCCCCATGGAACCACATCCGGAGTCAGTGGTCACACCGCCACCTATTGATCCAAAGATGTCGATTCATCCCGAGGATGCTCCCACAACTACGAAACCGTCGTTTCCGACACCACCGTCATCGCAATCTCCAGGCCCAACTCCGCACAAATAGGTACGATGACCGAAGATGCCAAAGAATTTGTGATCGCCGGTTGCAAAGTGACGTTGCGTTTCCGACGATCGCCGAAAGATCACTGGATGGTGGAAGGAACCGTCTCATCGGGAGAACAGGATCACAAACGAACCACGCCTTTCACGATAGCCGGAGCAGCTAGCCGTGATGCCGCTGAGAGCCTTGCACTCGAAAAAGCGGGGGAGCTTATGGGCAACAATGCTCCGGCGGCAGAGGATCGACCGGACCCTCCTACGGACAATCAAAAAGTGCCGCCCGACATTACGTGACACCCTAGTCACACAGTCGTCCGGGATGATAATCCACCCTCGAACTCAGTGTGAATCTCGCCACCGGCAGATGTCATGTACCCAGCATTGGTAGGAATTAAAACAAGACACGACATGGTGAGGGATTGGCCTGCTGAAATGGGATATGGCCCTCTCGGAACGCATGAACCGATAGATTGATCGGCATGTGCAGTGGCACGCGATGCGGCCGGTACTTGGTACACCACGTCCTATTACGTTACCGTAAGACTCCAAATACCCACAGCACAATAATGAGTATGCCAGGCACCCCTAGCAGCCATAGTATGAATGCTTTTCCCATATAGATCTCCTTTGTGAACTCTTATCCTCAGTTTAATTCAGGTTCTGAGGATGGAACACTGGGAAGTCCCATAGCCGAACGGTCTTTTCATGCTTCGCCGATCCGACGGGTCGGAGTAGGCTATGCATCACTACGGAGGCTCGCGCAGGATGCGCGCCGATGCCGACACATGCGTTGTTGTTCTCTTCGGAGTCACCGGATCAGGCAAATCGCGAATCGGGGCCGCTCTGGCGAAATCGCTCCGCTGGACGTTTTACGATGCCGATGATTTCCATGGACAGAAGAATCGCCGCAAGCTGCGACGAGGGATTCCACTCACAGATCGCGATCGGTGGCCATGGCTGAATCGATTACGACGGATCATCAAGCACTGCGTGGCAGAACGCCATTCGATGATCCTTGCCTGTTCAGCGTTGAAACAGAAGTATCGTCGGCATCTGCGTATCGCCGACAGGGTCATCTTTGTGTATCTCAAGGTCGACCCCGCCCTGGTCGAACGCCGACTCCAGCGAAGAAAAGGACATTTCATGAATGCGGACTTGCTCCAGTCGCAGTTCGCCACGCTAGAGGAGCCGGCGGATGATGCCCTAGTCGCTGATGCCGCGCAGAAACCACGTGATATTGTGACTGGTCTGCGAAGGCGGCTGATATCCGAGGGATGCAGCATGGGAGCTCATGAACAGGATGGGTCCAACTCGAAGAGTATTCTTGGAGGCGTCTTATAAGATGGCTAGGGATTTCACGAGTGTAAAAATACAGGTATCGTGATTATGGTTAAGGCCTAATGCGGCCAATCCGAACACTAGCCATGGTCATGGCCGGGGGGAAAGGCGAACGCCTCCTACCTCTTACCGAAGCCCGGAGCAAACCGGCCGTTCCTTTCGGCGGCAAGTATCGAATCATCGATTTCGTCCTGAGCAACTTCATCAATTCCGGTATCACGGCCCTCCATGTGCTCGTGCAGTATCGTTCGCAATCGCTGATCGAACACCTTCGGACGTCGTGGCAAATCGGCGGTCGCATTCAGCAGAGTTTTGTGAGCGTCGTCCCCCCTCAAATGCGGGCTCGCGACGGCTGGTATGAGGGCACGGCCGACGCGGTCTATCAAAATCTGAATCTCATCGCCGACTTCGAACCCGATGTGATTGCCGTCTTCGGTGCCGATCATATTTACCGGATGGATGTCGGTCAGATGATACGGTATCACCTTGAATCCGATGCGGATGCGACAGTTGCGGCCTTGCCGGTTCCGATAGAAGAGGCGAGCGGCTTCGGCATTGTTGAAGCGAACGGGAGCGGCCGGATGATTGGGTTCGAAGAAAAGCCATCCGCCCCAAAAC
>JBKKBQ010000037.1:0-6559 GCA_046714015.1 Nitrospira sp. | reverse complement strand
TCTAAGCGGAGATTCTGACCGTCGAGCAGTTGGAACTCCCGCGGATCATCAAAGATATCGGGATGACCAAACGCGGCCTGGTATTGGTGGTCGGAGCGACCGGGTCCGGTAAATCGACGTCGTTGGTCGACATGATCGATTATCGCAACACCGTCCACCAAGGCCACATCATTACCGTGGAAGACCCGATCGAATTCGTCCACCAGCATAAGAAGTCCATCATCACGCAGCGCGAAGTCGGATTCGACACCTTGACCTTCCAAAACGCGCTGAAGAATACGCTCCGTCAAGCTCCGGATGTGATTCTGATCGGTGAGGTGCGCGATACGGAGACCATGGAAGCGGCGATTACCTTTGCCGAAACCGGGCACCTGTGCATCGGCACGCTGCACTCCAACAACGCAAACCAGGCGATCGAGCGCATCATGAACTTTTTTCCGGTCGAGCGTCATGCTCAGATTTATTTACAGTTGTCCCTCAACCTGCGCGCGATTGTCTCACAGCGATTGATTCCGTCGGTCGACGGCAAACGAGTGCCGGCACTGGAAATCATGCTGGACACGCCGCGCATCAAGGATCTGATCAAAAAAGCCGAAGTCGATACGTTGAAGGAAGCCATGGAACAAGGCGTGGACGAAGGCTGCCAGACTTTCGATCATGTCCTGTTTCAGCTCTACAAGGCAAACAAGATCTCGCTGGAACAAGCCCTCATCAATGCGGATAGCGCGAACAACCTCCGACTGAAAATCAAACTTGAAGGGCTGAAAGGCGACGACGCCGTGAACGCCTTGCTTGATAAGCAGATGGGGAGCCACGGCTCAGATGCGTTTAAGATTCAGGGCGACACTTCAGGAAAAGTGACGCCGCTTCGCAAACGATAAGTTTCCTACTCTTCTCACGGGGTTGAACTCCCTTCTGTTTGACGTTCAAGATACGCGGCGATCTTTTCAAGAGCCAGCCCACTCAGTTTGGATCCATACCAACTCGGCATCGTGTGTTCTGGATAGCCCTGCACCACAAATCGCTGCGGCTCCAACACCGATTCAACGATATACTCGTGCACCGTCTTGGCGTGCCCCCGGTACCCCGGATCCTTGAGCCGCTGCGCGCCGGTCGTACCAAGTACCAACGGCGGCCCGACTTGACCGATCGCACCGGGAATCCCTGGAATGATGTGGCACACCGGACAGCCGGGTCTGGTCAACACCTCGACGAGTGGTTCATCGCCGGTCACCAACGGAATTTTCTCGGGTGTCAGAGCGCCAATAGCTGTTTCGTCTGTCGTGGGTGGTAGGGCAGGAGGATCTCGAAGCGCCCACACCACAGACAGCAAGACCGCACCAATCGAGATCGCCACAACGACCTGCTGCCGTGACCCTGTCGAAACGAGCTGCTGGACTGGAGAATCCTCATGAGGTCCGGAGGCCGGGCTCAATGGACACCTTGCGGATGGATGAATAGAGGCATCCCAACCTCAGAAGGAAACGACTAGTAATGATCTTCCGCCGTGTGCCGTGATCCGCGCCTACTCAAGTACTCATCTTTCCTTGAACCAGTTTCATGAGCTGATCGAGCCCACCGGCTTCGATCTTGCCGTTCGGTGTCAGCTTGTCGACCAAATCGGGAAGAAGGCCGGCCAGGTGAGAACTAACCGCACCAGACGAGAGCCCCGCGTTACCAGCTAATCGGCTCAGCAGATCACTTCCTAGGCCTTGTTCAATCTGGGTTGGGGACACCGGAAGATTTTGTCCCGTGCTCACCCAGGAATTCACGATTTCGCCCAGGCCGTTTTTCTGAAAGGCCTGAACGAGGCCGGCCAATCCACCGATGCTGCTGTCCTTTCCGAGTAGTCCCGCTACTGCCTGTAGAAGAGAGTTTTGCCCTTCCTGTCCTCCCAGCATGCTACCAACCGCTTGTCCCAATTGATCCATGATGCCCATAGGTCAGCTCCTTTCGTAAAGTGACTAGCTGAAAACTCTCTCAAACCGACTTCTTTCGCGCGAGGATGTAGCACAGATACCGGCAACATTCCAGGGGGACACACCTAGCAGAAGGTCCTTATCTGCAAACTTTTCATTGGCTCACACGTACTGATCGCGTGAGGTCATCACACGAAGGAAACCGAAGATGTTGCACCTCTCTTGTGGTCGTCCGATGCCGCCCGATTCTGGCGAGGCTTTGCATCGACCAAACTTCTGGTAAGATGTTTCGAAGGAGTCAGGGGGATGCAAGCACAGAAGTCATTCATCGCCGGCATATTCATCGCGGGGCTTTCACTCCCCACATTCAATACACTGCCTCCTGCATCAGCGGAAATGTACGTAGCAGGACAAGCAGGTGTGAACTTTGCGGATCGAATTAACAGCATTGCAGGAACAGGCGTCTCCGCCGGAGTTCAGGGACCGTTGGCCGACTTTGATCTCCAAAACTCAATTACGTATGGAGGAAAGATTGGATATTTCCCCGGACACAGTTGGTACGGGATCGAAGGCGAAGTGTTTCACACCACTCCCCATATTAAGGAGTTGCCTCCCACTGCAAGTCTTCCTGCGGATCCCGGCATCCATTTTCGAGTGACGACTGTCGGGGTCAATTTTATTGCGCGGTATCCAGGACGCACGTTTCAGCCGTATGCGGGAGTAGGTGTGGGAGCCGCGATCGCCCATATTGGGGATACCGTGACCGTACAGAGCAACTCCGATGTAGCTACTGCATGGAATGTATTGGTCGGTCTCCGGGCATTTGTTGCCTCAAACATTGCCGTGTTTACGGAGTATAAGTATACCGGAGCGACTTTTGAATTTGACCAGGCATTAGGTTCCTTGGGCGGTTTCAGCGGCAATTACAGGGCACAGCATGTCCTTGGTGGGCTATCCTACCACTTCTAGGAGAGGAGAACGTCCATGTGTCGCATGGTTGTGCTTTTTCCACTGTTGTGGGGACTAGTGATTTTGTCTGCCTGCGCTGAATCGATCCACCAGGTTCAACGAACGGCAGAGTCGCTCGGTATACCACTTGAGTTAGAGAACGAAATTGATAAGAGCGTACGGTTTACAGATTTGCAACAAGCTCCCGGCGAATATGTCGGACGAACCGTCATGCTTGGCGGCACGGTCATCAAAGGAAAACGAACACGGGAGGGAACCGAACTGGAGGTCCTGCAACGGCCAACCGGGGAGGAAGGCAGATTAACGGAAGATCGTCTTCGGTCCGAAGGGCGGTTCTTGGCAGTTCGAGAAACGTCTCTCGATCCTGCAAGCCTTCCTGAAGGCACGCCCATTACTGTGATCGGCACCGTGAAGGGCGTGACAACAAGACAACTAGATGAAAGCGAGTATGCTTATCCGGTCCTTCAAGTGAAGCACATTATCGACTGGAAGAGTGTCGCGGCCCAGAGAGGAAGAGATCAAGGTCCATACTATGGTGCCTACTATCCTCCTTATGGCTATGGATGGGGTGGGTATTCTCCATATAGTAGCTGGTGGGGGCCGTTTGGCGGATATGGTGGATACGGCGGCTATTATGGGGGGCGAGGATTCTATGGGCCCTCTCGCGGGTTTTCGCCAGGGCCATCGTCTCCTCCACCACCTCCACCAAGCGTTTCACCGCGACTCAGGGGAAGGTAATGATCGATGGCATGACGGCTTTAACAAGCTGAAGGAGACGAGCCTGCATGAAACAGAATGACGAGCTGATCGGCCTCGTTCTCTCCCGTCGAGAAGCCATGATGCTCTTGGGAGCAAGTGGTGCTGCCTGGCTGATGGGTGACAACTTGGGTCAGGCTGCTGCCGGCGCATCTCGATTTCCTTGCGTTGTCCGTCCGGAACAAACCGAAGGCCCTTATTTCGTCGACGAACGTTTGCATCGGACGGACATTCGCTCCGATCCATCCAACGGAACAACGACGCCAGGCACGGAGCTAGCCCTGGTTTTTCACATCTCTCGAGTGCGCGCCGGGGAGTGCCATCCCTTACCGGAGGCCCAAGTGGATGTCTGGCAGTGCGACGCCATGGGGGTCTATTCCGATGTACGAGATCCCGGATTTAGCACGGTTGGACAGAAATTTTTACGAGGATATCAGCTGACCGATGAGCAAGGAACAGCGCGGTTCCTGACCATCTTCCCGGGCTGGTACCCGATACGAACGGTACACATCCATTTCAAGATCCGCACGGCGCCCATGGCCAAGAAACACTACGAATTCACATCGCAATTGTACTTTCCCGATGAACTGACGGACCGCGTTCATACCGCTCTCCCCTACTCGTCGAAAGGACGGCGGCGAGTACGAAATCAGCACGATTTCATTTTCCGTGACGGCGGTGATCAATTGATGCTGGAGCCGACGGCAACGAACGGCGGCTATGCAGCAAACTTTCCGATCGCCTTAGAACTTCCATGAGCCCTATCCTCTGGACTTCTGCTTATTGAATTTATCCAGTAAAGCGAATCCGAACAGAAGCAATTCGACATTAAGAAAGCCGAGCTGGAAAAAGAACTCGGGTTCTAACGCGGACCTATCCCAACCTCCTTGTTGATTCGTGTAGGTCGCATCCCGGGCCGATTCCCCCTCCCTTGACTCTCACATTTCTGGGAGCGATGCTGGAAGCTATCCTGGATGTCCTTATGAAACCGGGGTACCCCACACCGCTCTTCCTAGATTCCGTATCTACCAATATGCGGACGTCCTCAATGGCCTTGTGCATGCAAGGGCGTTGTTCTCTTCCACCTTAGCCAGGAGGTTTCGCCATGAAAACCTCGACCATCGTGTTGCTTGCAACTGCTGTTGTGCCGTTGACGGTATCTCTCGTGCTCGCCAATCCGTCCATGTTACCCAAACACCCGGGGTACCCGATGGGCAAGGCCGTCGATCCTGTGACCGGTCAATCACTGGCAAACGATCCAGGCCAGACCAATGCAAAAACCCAAGAAGCTCTCAGGGATGCGGCGATCTTTGACGATAGCCATTCAAGACAAAACCTCTTGTTCAACCAGAACGATGAACGTCTCTTGGAGAAACCTGGGGCAGGACTGCTTCCCGAAGTTGAGGGGCCGAATATCACAATCGAACCACCGGTGAAAGAAGGCGCGAAGGTAGGTGCCGCACCGGAATAACAAAAATTACGCCGAGCTGACGGCTCGACATCCCTGAGGGTATGCAGTGGTTAAGGCCCTGGACCAACGGCGAAGTATGACTGTGCCGTTACACCGTACGTACCTTTCGTACCTTCACCGTTTTAGGAAACTTGCCCGCTGGTATTGTAGATGGTCTTGGTGCGGGCAGGCTGTTTCAGTTCAATGGAAGGAGGCGGAACCTCAGAGTTTACAGAATAGGGGACTGAAGATCTTGGGAAAATGCCGGATTGGAGAGCAGCACTCTCGTCTGCTTCTCTTCTGATTGTTTCGTCTCTTCTTCCTTCTGCCGGTACATGTTGCGACCAGTTGTTCAACGGCAGTCGAGGCGGCCAATAGTGCTTTTGCGGCCAAAGACTCGGGTGCGGTTTCAATGACCGGCAAAAACTTCCGAACCGCCTGGCTCACAGCCGGGTCCTCAGGAGTTTCACGGCAAAAACCTACCGCAATCCTCCGCCAGTGAGCTATCCGATGAATGGATCTGTGATATCCTCTCCCCCTCTGCCGGATGAGCGGCGTGGAGGCGCTTTCAGATGAACATGCGAAAAGCCAAGATCGTCTGCACCATCGGGCCGGCGAGTAGTTCGCCGACCATCCTGACCCAATTGATCGAGAGCGGCATGGATGCCGCTCGGCTGAATTTCTCTCATGGCACTCATGAATCTCATGCGACGGCGATCACCGCCATCCGAGACTCAGCCGCACGGTGCGGATCAGCGGTGGCGATTATCCAGGATCTGCAAGGCCCCAGGATTCGCGTGGGCCTGCTGCCGAAGGGAGGGATTGAAGTCCACACCGGCCAGGTGGTGCGATTACGGACGTCGGCTCGATCGGGTGACCTGCATGATACCCAAGCCTCCGGTCCCGCCTCTCTTTCTGAGATCCCTGTCACCTATGCGTCACTCACCCGCGACCTCCATGTCGGATCACGAGTGCTCATCAACGATGGACTCATCGAGCTACAAGCCATTCGCATGGCAGAGGATCTGATCGAATGTTCCGTCATCATCGGCGGCACGATCACCTCACACAAAGGCATCAATCTTCCCGGTACCGCCGTCAGTGCCCCTACCCTGACCGAGAAGGATCGGGGGGACATTCGATTCGGAGCCGAACAAGGCGTAGACTATGTCGCACTTTCCTTTGTTCGAGGTCCGCAAGATATCGGCGCGGCACGCGCTGTCCTGGCGGAGCGCGGACTCAACACACCGATCATCGCGAAGATCGAACGGGCCGAAGCCGTGGCTGCGTTGGAGGCTATCTTGGAGCAGGCGGACGGTGTGATGATCGCCCGAGGAGATTTGGGTGTGGAGATGGGCCCTGAAGCCGTTCCGGTATTACAGAAGCAAATCATCGTAGAAGCCAATCGCCGTCGTCGTCTGGTCATCACCGCCACGCAGATGCTGGAGTCGATGACGCAGGCCAT
>JBKKBQ010000036.1:0-4763 GCA_046714015.1 Nitrospira sp. | reverse complement strand
AGAGGACACCACGACCGATGTCGGATGATCATAAAACACTTGGTGACCATCCTGAGGCTATTGCCGGTCTTGCGATCGTTCTTGCGATTGCCGGGCTCATAGCCACGCCTGCGGAGGCCGCTCCTGTCGAAGCGCGGTTTCCGGAAGGCGAGACCCATGGCATTCTTCTCCTGCGGTCGCTTGCCGGGGAGACGATTGGTCAGGGTGAGATGACCCAAGTGATCAAGGAAGGAGATTTGATCGAAAACCGTCTGGTCTTCCGTTTCAAGGATGGTTCGTTGCAGGATGAGAAAGTGATTTTCTCGCAGCTGGGTGTGTTTACGCTGATGAGCTATCGTCTGGTCCAACAAGGCCCATCGGTTCCCGAACAGCTCGACGTCTCGATCGACCGAGGCACTGGGGAATACACTGTGCGATCCAAAACGAGGGCGCAGAAGAAGGAGGATGTGTCGGCCGGGCAGACTGATTTACCGAAGGACGTCTACAACGGCATGCTGATTACTGTGTCAAAGAATTTACAGGGCGCGGACGAAATAGTGAGCATTTTCGCGTTCACGCCGACGCCACACGTCATCAAAGTACAGTTGCTCGCCAGAGATACGGAACCTGTTCATATCGGTGATCGGTCAAGTAAGGCGACGCAATATGTTTTCAAACCTCAGATCGGCATGATACAGGAGCTGCTCGGCAAGGCCGCCGGCAGGCTCCCTGCGCAGTTTCAGTCTGACTGTTGGATTATGGTCAACGAGACACCGAGCTTTGTCAAATTCGAAGGGCCCTTGCAACTCATGGGACCCACCGTGCGAATCGAATCGGTGAGCCTCCCCAATGGCGATTCAGCCGGGAGATGAGAAGCGTTCTTCCAATAACGCAAACCCAGTCGTCTACGATGGGGAAGTATTCCGTTCTAGGCGTGCCGCCCGGTGGAAAGTCCTTTGTCGACGAGCCGGCGACACTCCACTTGAGAATACCCACGTGGTCGCTCTATTATTCACCCCAGAATCCCTGCTTTATTCGACCGCTCGGGCTTCTGCGCCTGCCCTGTGAATCTTTTCTCAACTGAGCAATTGTGACCAGACAGGCATCGGGCGTTTCGGCATACTCTTATTTACACTCGCGTTGTCTCAGCCGAGGAGGTGCCGCCATGACCTGTCGAGTCGCCCGATCGTATCAACACTTTGACCATGTGGAGCCGGTCACCTGCTCTGAATGTGGCTCGACTCATATGGATGTGCGTGTAACTTCATCGACCCTAGGCCCTCATGTGTGTCCGATCTGCGCCCAGTCCTCGAGCCCGCGCGTCGCGTCTTCCGTCCACGAGCCTCGCGTGCCGATGAGATATCGACAGGTCGCCTGAACCGGATTCGCCGAGATCTCGGTATCAGGGAGGTGCCTCAGCGCATGCTCCTCACACGGTCAATCATGACAGAGGGGATCGGGAGATCCATATGTCAGCCCTCTTTCTGATCGTAAGTAGGCATTTAAGATGAGGGGTGAACCATGGAGCAGAATGACCATGTATCACAAATGCCACTCGGACAGGAATCTGTCTCCGAACCGGGGCCGCTGAATGACAGGGTGCGTTACCGATGCGGTATTCTGATATTCTCTCGGGAGCAGAAATTGCTGCATGCGAATCACCGAGCCTTGGAACTGGCAGGCCATCTCGATCAGGCTGACATCGGGACAGTTTGCGAGATCCATTCGGCGCCGGTGCGCGAACTCCGGAATGCCATTCAAGCAGCCCTGGACCATCGCAGATCTGCCGATATCTGGGAGCCCTTCAAATTGAGGCGTGTCCTCCTTGAGGGAAGGCGCAAGCTCCACGTGCGCGGAATTGGGCTGGCACATCGGAGTTCCCCCGACCACTCGCGTATCGTGATTGTGCTGGAGGAACTCGCTCTTCGACAGGAACGTAGTGAGCACAGAGGTAGTTGATCGGGTTGTCTCAGGAGAGGAATGGCGAGGCGATTCAGGGGCCGGAAGGTGCTGTTGCGCACATAAGGCTCCAGGTCTTGGAGCAGGGTATGGCGGGAAGTGGTCGTATGGGGAACGATGATGTGAAGGACTGTTCGCAGGCGCAGGGAAGGCATCCTGCTTCGCGCCAATCTCGATCAGCGATCCACTACGGATTTGGATTGTGGTGCGCGCTTCTGTGCCTGGCAGGGAGTCCAGTCTTCCCTCCACATGTGCTGGCCGGGACATTGGACCAACTGTCTGACTTGACCGACAAAGCGGCTCAGGCGGTAGTCACTCTCAAGGGCCGCGACAACTTCAACAGCGAGTACCTCTACGATGTGAGTGTGAAGAACTTGTCGTCCGATCCCTTGGTGGGAGAGTCGCTCATCATCACTCTCGACAAGATCACCAATATCGGTGGCGACGAATGGATGGCGGGCACGAGCGAATCAAACCTGACGCGCATGGAGATCCTAGGCCAAGATGGCGAAACAGCCGACGGCAAACCTTACTTTCGGATCCCTCGCGGATCCGCTCCAGATCTGCCCCCCTACAACGAAAGTAGTCCTGCTATCGTGCGGATTCGCAACAAGGACTATCTCATCGTGTTCACTCCGTTTTTTCGTGTGTATGGAATGAAACGGCCGCCCGTTTCGCCGAAACCGAAGGAGCGGGTGTCGCCAGTGCCTCCAGCCAAGACCCCTGCCGACAAGCTCATTCAGCTGCTCATCCAGAAAGGCGTGCTCTCTGAAGAAGAAGGCCACGAGCTCTACCCCCATTAATCTGTTGGGCAGCGAGTTGCAAACCTGATTCGTCCTGACCATTAAATAAACTGAGTCGCGCTCAGCGTAGAAGAGATTCAAGCTCAATCCAGACGTGGGCTGACGCCTATTCAAAGCATTCATTTCTTGCCACATGATCAATTCTGACCAGACCGCCGCCGGTCTTCTAGTCATAATGACTAGTATGGAGGGAGGTTTGGATGTGCCAGGACAGATTGATATGGACATGGAGATAAAGATGCATACATTCAGCACAATTAATGATTAATTATAAGGAGGTTCGTCATGAAAAAGATCATCGGTTCGTTCATGTTTGCGCTGGTCCTCGGTGTCGGGATGGCATCACTCTCTTTTGCGGCTGGTGACATGGACACGCCAAGCTCTCAGACGGTTAAAGGGGACTTACTCAAAATCGATGGAGAGTATTATGTGGTAAAGGACACGGCCGGCAAGGAAGTTCGTTTACATGTCGACAAAACCTCTCAGCTGGACGGCACCTTCAAGGCGGGGGACAAGATCGAGGCCCAGGCCACGGATAAGGGCCATGCCTCATCTATTAAACAAGCAAAACCGAAGATGTAGATTCGGAACTATGAACGAGAGGTTCAGGCACAGCGAGGGGGCCAGTCATCAAGGCTGGCCCCATCCATACTACGAGGCATCGGAACACCCTTTCGGCAACAACAGAACTTTGATGGCTTGGAAGTCCGTCACTGCGCCGGGCTCAGTCGAGCGGGACAAGGGAAGAGACCCGTAGGATGTTTCACGTGCGTTAACTGATTGGTTTCCGGGCGAACGGAATAGAAAGAGGCTTTCCAGCCTCAGTCAGATGGAGGTCCTTATGAAGGCCCTCAAGTCGTCCGGTCTTGCCTTGACCATCGGCACTGTCGGTCTCTTCGTCGTTCTCGGAAGCCGAGCGGAAGCCCAGTCGCCTTTCAAATCGTCACCTTCCAAGATTGTGATAGGCGAAGTGTCTCAGGTCCAAGGGGAATTTCATATGACCAAGGATTCCCAAGGTCTGGACACGCTCGACATCGTGGACAAATCTTATGTCATTACAGATCGAGCCGGCAAAGAATGGCGTCTCGAACTCAGCGATGACACCCAGGTCCTGAACAGGGTTAATCCAGGGGACAAGATCGAAGCCAAGATCTCGATGGAAGGCCATACGCTCTCGGTCATACGACTTAACCCATAACCCACTGTTATTTGATTCACAAGGGAGGTAGCCACGACCTTACCGTCGTCCCTGCTATCGCAATTCGCGGGTCAACAATAGTTACGGGCCCTCTGAACCGCTGTGACCTGATTCGAGCGCGGAGTCAGTTCGTACGGTCGGCTTCATTTCCGTAACCGGCATTAGTTCTTTGAACCGAGGGAATCATGGCTCTGTTCGATTTATTGTGCCGAGCGAATCGACAGTGCGTGATTCTGGTCGTTCATCTTCGCCTCAATACGATCGCCCTTCCTAATTTCCCCGGTCATCTGGGTCGTTTTATCGGTATGCAAACGTACTTCTTTGCCGCCCTTCGCCTTGACGAAATAGTTCCCGTCTTCAACGCGGACCAGTTCGCCCTGGATCGTCTTGGCACCTTTCCCGCGGCTACTGCCCATCTTACCCTTCGTTTGCTTGTCATCATCAGATTGAAAGCCTTGCCGATCAGATTGGGAGTCAGTCTTCATCACGTCTGAAGCCGACGGCGAATGCTCGGCCTGCGCCGCCTTGGACAGCCCGAGACACAGTAAAAAACCACACGACAGGACACCGACAACTTTTGGAATGGACACCATTGGAGCCTCCTTGGATAGATGTAAAACACACCTAGAATTAACGATATGCTCTTCGGGTCTTTTTAACTGAGCAATTGTGACCAGACTCCTGCAATGCTTCGCGTCATAGTGAGTGATGACAGGGACGTTTCGAGAGGAATGTTCGAACAAGGGGAGAATTAGCATGAATACTATTCTGACCGTCGTATTGGGGGCGTTGTTTCTTGTCGTACTTCCGCTCTGGCCGTACAG
>JBKKBQ010000035.1:0-14168 GCA_046714015.1 Nitrospira sp. | reverse complement strand
TGCTGCCAACAAATCGGCCAAGTCTCGGTGATACGTCATCAGAACTGAGCAGAATTCCTCCCTGAGGCTCCGCTTGACTCTCTCTTCACTCCTCCGTACGCTCAGCGTCTGTCGAGACTTCTTCTCTCTGTGGTAGCTGTAACATTTTCCCTATTTTGATGGTGAAAGGAGCGTCTCAATTGGCTCAAAAACCTTTTCAGACAGGAGCGGTCATCAACCTGAGCGATGGAGAGAGTGTCAAGGACATGGTCGTATGTACGGTTCCCGCCAGAAAACGGTTCGATGTCAAATTTCTTGGCATCAATGGTTTTGGACACCCGAATCAACCGCTCTTCTACGCAGTCCAAGTCACGACAAAATCGCTTCTAGGCATATATCCCATTGCTCCAACCGGCATTTCGGAAATATCCGATCCTCAATTTCCAATGAGGTTTTTCGGAAGTCAGGAAGTAATCCTTTACGCGGATCCTAAATCAGACCTGATTTTTTCTGTAGCCCGCAAGAACACGACGGGCAATATCAGAGTGTTCATCGATCTCTGTGGACTCCTCGTTGATCTGTGAGAGGGGGAGCGACCGGATCGGCGAGCGGAATTGCCGATGAGATATCTGTAACACTCACGAAGGGATTCCTGTCATATGAATACCGATCCCAATCCCTCGTCTATTTTGCAGACCGCCTTCGGCTTTTGGGGCTCCAAGGTCCTGCTCACGGCTGTCGAGGTCGGTCTGTTCACCGCACTCGCAAATCGTCGGCTCACTGGGGCTGAGTTGGGCAAGGCATTGCACTTCCACCCACGCGCTCATCCCGACTTTTTCGATGCCCTCGTGGCGATGAAGTTTCTTGGCCGAGACGGTGACGGCTCCCAGGCCAAGTACTTCAACACGCCGGAAGGCTCCCTGTTCCTCGATGCCGCGAGCCCACGGTACATCGGGGGAATTCTGGTCATGCTCAATGCAAGGCTGTTTAAATTTTGGAACGATCTACCCGAGGCGTTGCAGACGGGCCGGCCGCAGAACGAGATCAAGCACGGGCAGAAAGGGATGTTTGAGGAACTCTATTCGGATCTCCCCAGGTTGGAACAATTCATGGGCGCGATGACCGGCATCTCCCGCCTCAACTTCGAGGCGTTTGCGGAGAAATTCGACTTCTCGAACTTCCGGACTCTCTGCGATGTCGGCGGCGCAACCGGCCTGCTCACCATTGAAGTTGCGAAACGACACCCACATCTCACATGCACCAGCTTCGATCTGCCGGTCGTCGAACCGATCGCAGAGAAGCAGATCATCGCCGCCGGCTTGGAGAGTCGCGTGCGCACGGCGTCCGGCGACTTCTTCAAAGACCGGCTTCCGAAGGCCGACCTCATCACGATGGGCATGATCCTGCATGACTGGAATCTCGAGAAAAAGATGCACCTGATTCAATCAGCCTACGATGCGTTGCCGTCAGGCGGCGCGCTGGTGGCCATCGAAGCGTTGATCGATGACGCCCGCCGCGAAAACGTGCAGGGGCTGCTGATGTCACTCAACATGCTCATCGAATTTGGCGATGCGTTCGATTATTCCGGAGCGGACTTCCGCCGGTGGTGTGGCGGGGTCGGCTTCACACGGTTCGAGGTCATTCATCTTGCCGGACCGTCGAGCGCGGCAGTCGCCTACAAATAACCAGAGTATGCTGCAAAATCTCTCCAGCGTCGTTCTCGCATCGCTTAAGGCCTTAAGGTACCACCGGGGAAGAGCTGCTAAGCGCAGCTCGGGGTGGGCCGGGTGAGATAAGGATACGCCTCGCCCCGAAGACACTGGGCGCTCACCTGGTCGCGCCCGTCCGCAAACGTGACGCTCATTCTTCTTCGCGTCGCGGACCTCGCTGCGGCCTTGTTCGGTGAAAGACGCGTCTTGGCGCGTCGGGGCCGGGCGGGTGAGACGGAGGAACTTTTTCAGCATCCTCTGCCCCTATGTGGCAGTTTTGACTTCCCCTTCGCTTGACTCTCCTCCCCCTCCCCCGTAGGCTGAAGTGCCTATGGGCGTCACCGGCAACAAGAAAATTCTCATCGTTGAAGACGAGCAGGATATTTTGCAGCTCGTCAAGCACTATTTGGAGAAAGAGGGGTTTCGACCTGTCACAGCGATAAACGGGCTTGATGCGCTCAAACGCGTCAAAGAAGACAAGCCCGACCTGGTTGTCCTCGACCTGATGTTGCCACACATGGATGGGCTCGAAGTCTGCAAACGCCTCCGCTCCGTGCCCGACACATCGATGCTCCCGATCATCATGCTGACGGCCAAAGCGGAAGAGTCGGATACGATTGTCGGGCTGGAATTAGGCGCTGACGATTACGTCACCAAGCCGTTCAGCCCCAAAGCGCTGGTTGCGCGGGTCAAAGCTCTGCTGCGTCGAATCGAGCGTGCCCCTGCCGATGGCCTCGATCTGCATCACTATGGCACTCTCACCATGCATCTAGCTCGGCATGAGGTCAGTCTCGGGAAACACGAGGTGCCGCTGACGGCGAAGGAATTCGGCCTGCTCGAGCACCTGCTTCGGCATCGCGGTCGTGTGCTGACCCGTGAAGTGCTGCTCAATGCCGTCTGGGGCTACGACTACTACGGCACGACCAGAACGGTCGATGTGCATGTCCGCCGCCTCAAGCAAAAGCTGCCGCTCCTCGAAGAAGCCATCGTGTCTGTCAAATCATTGGGATATAAATTAAAGGACCTTGACTGATCAGGATGACGTGGTCGATTCGATGGAATGTAACGCTCGGTACACTCATGGCGGTCGCCTGTGGGCTACTGATCGCCGGCGTGATGACGGTTCAATCCCTTGAACAGCGGTACCTCACGCAATTCGGTGAGACACTGGAGGCAAAAACCACGCTTGTCGAATACGGCCTTCAGCCGCTATTTCACTCACCTGCCCTCCATCCGACTCCTTCCGACTTACAAGAGATCGCACGCGATCTCGGCAACCGCGCCTCCGTCCGTGTGACGCTGGTTGCCGCAGATGGGACCGTTCTCGCAGATAGCGCCGTCCGAGATGCTGACGTGTCGGCCATCGAGAATCACAAATCTCGGCCGGAAATCCAACAGGTCTTTTCCACGGGACATGGAGAGGACATCCGCCCAAGTCATACCACCGGCGAGCGCACAATGTACGGCGCTGTGCTGCTACGTCAGCCTCGGGACGCCGCACCGATCGCCGTCCGCGTGGGCCTTCCTATGGCCGCGGTCGACCGCGAGATGTCAGAACTGAAACGACACCTGTGTCTCGCGCTCGGAGTCGCCTTCCTCGTCGCCCTGGCGCTGAGTGTCTGGTTGGCTCACAGCATCACCAAACCCCTCTCGGACATCGCATCGGCTGCCCGACGATTAAGTTCCGGCAATCAGGCTGCACACATTAAAACAACCGCGCAGGATGAAGTCGGTCTCCTGGCCACGACGCTGAATGACATGGCGGACCAGCTGCATGCCAAAATCGACGAACTTTCAGAAGATCGAGCCCAACTGCTTGCCGTGCTGACGTCGATGGTCGAAGGTGTCATGGTGTTGGATTCTCGTGGACACGTGTTACAGATCAATCCCGCATTGGAACGTATGTTCGGCATCTCCCGCGTGGAGGCTCGGGGACGACCCTGCGCCGAACTCTTCCGTCATCAACAACTCAACGACCTGGTGACGGCCATTCTCCGATCACGCACCCATCATCAGGATGAAATTGTGTTGCCGCTGAGCGGGCGATGCCTTCAGATCGAAGCCTCCCCGGCAGGAGGTGAACGGGAACGCGAAGCCTGTATCGTACTGGTGTTTCATGACATCACCGAACTGCGGCGTCTGGAGAAGATACGGAAAGACTTTGTGGCGAATGTCTCTCATGAACTTCGGACTCCACTCACCTCCATCAAAGGCTACGTGGAAGCCCTGCTTGACGGCGCCAAGGACGACCCGGTCGCTTCCGCGAAATTCTTGGAAGTCATCCTCAAACAGAGCGATCGGCTGAACCTGATCATCGAAGATCTGCTCGAACTCTCGAAAATCGAATCGGGCGGTGTCTCGTTAAAGGAGGAACCGCTTGAACTGCGTTCCGTCATCGACCGGACGCTGTCAATGATCAAGCCGATCGCCGATAAAAATCGTCACCGACTCGTCACCGTGGCCGATCCGTCGCTCCCTCCGGTGGCGGGCGATGAAGGCCGGCTCGTGCAAGTCTTGACCAATCTGCTCGATAACGCCATCAAATATACGCCGGCGGGAGGGACCATTACGGTCGCCGCCAAACTTGCTCCCCCGGTCGGGAGTACCGAGCCGCCGGCCAGAGCGATCGAGCTCAGCGTCGCCGATACTGGAATCGGTATCCCTGAAGAGGACCGGCCTCGTGTCTTCGAACGATTTTACCGCGTCGACAAAGCCCGGTCACGAGAGTTGGGAGGGACGGGACTCGGACTGGCGATCGTCAAGCACATTGTCGAGGGGCACAGAGGACAGGTGTGGGTCGAAGCGAATCATCCCCAAGGGAGTCGTTTCGTCGTTCGACTTCCACTCAGCAGTGGCATGCGATTGTCCGCTCAGCTGAACGAAGCAAGCAGGGCATAGACCAACGTCTTTACCATCGTACGAGGCCCGTTGCCCAGGTCAGTCCGCCGCCGAAACTGCCGAGCAGCACCAGATCACCCGGCGAGATGTTCCCGCCGCGAACCGCATCATCGAGCGCGATCGGAAGAGACGCCGAGGATGTATTGCCATAGCGTTCGATCACCGATGCCAATCGGCCCTGGTCGATACCCAGGCGATCGGCAACGTGAGATAAGATTCGACCGTTGGCTTGGTGGAGAACAACCTGTTTGAGATCTCCCGGACAGACGCCGAATTCTTTCAAGATCTCCAGCACGGCCTGTTCAATCCGGCGAACGGCTAGCCGAAAGAGCGATACCCCATGCATGCGAAGCCTGTGCTCCTTCTTACTCAACGTGTCGGATGACAAGGGCGTCCGTGATCCCCCGCCCTGGACTCGAATCAGCCCATGGTGCGCCCCATCGGCGTACAATCTGATCCCCAGAATCCCTCGCCACTGGGAGCTTTGATCCTCTTCGCCCCGTAGGACGACGGCGCCGGCCCCGTCGCCGAACAACAGCGCCGTCGCTTCATCTTGTGGATCCAGCGATCGAGACTTGACCTCAGAAGCTATAACCAGACAGGTCTTGGCGTGTCCGCTCTGAATCATGGCTTGTGCCATCGATAGCCCGTACAAGAATCCCGAGCAGGAGGCAGACACATCAAATGCCCCCACTGTCTTACATCCCAATCCTCGTTGGACCAAGCAGGCTGTCGAAGGAAACGCCATATCCGGAGAAGTAGTGGAGAGAATGATGGCATCAACGGATGAAGCCGCACAATCCGCGGCATCAAGTGCCCGGCGTCCCGCCTCTATCGCCATATGGGAGGGCGCTTCGTGGTCGCCGGCCCAATGACGTGTCCGTATACCGGTGAGTCGTTGGATTCGGGCTGGGGACAATTTCAAGGTAGGAGCGATCTCTTCATTGGGCACGACCCGGGAAGGGAGATAGCTGCCTGTTCCAATGATCCTCGATCGAATCATAACCCAAATCCCGATCTATACCAGCGAAATTGTTCAGACTTCCTGTGGGACGGGATTATAGGGAGGCTGGGGAAGCAGGTCAATCAAACCGTCGTCCAAACCGTTCGTCTGATTGCTTTTTGTCCGTATCCTTGCTATGTGTTTGCTGTATGTTTTCTCGTTTGGTTGGAATCGGGATCAATCTGTTATCGAGATCATCGGGCTTAAGCTTGGCGGCTTGGCTGGGCATAGGCTCTCTGTTCATGACTTCGTGCGCTGGGGATGTCTCGACCGGCGACGTACGAAGCGGGATCAAGAAGGTCTTCAGCAGCACCGACGAGCAAATTTTTCTCGGAGATACCGTCGATAACCATTACCATCCGAATGTCATCATGAAGCGGGGGGAGGCGTATTTCGAGAAAGAAGAGTATGCGGAGGCCTTAGTCGAGTACAAACACTTTCTGGACCTCCATCGCAATCACGTTCTGGCTCCGTACGCGGCATTTAGGATCGGCGAAATTCATTTCAAGATGGCGAAGACCATCGATCGTGATCCTGAACCGATGCAAAAGGCCATCGCCGCGTTTGAGCAGATGAGAAAAGAATTCGCCGGCAGCCGCTATGATAGCCAGGCACAGCAAAAACTCGAGGAATGCCATGATTGGATCGCGCAGATGCATTTCTTCGTGGGACAATTCTATTTCCGGCGGAGCTCCTACCTCGCTGCCACGCATCGGTTCCAGCACATCCTAAAACATTACCCTGATAAGCCCATCGCGGCAGAAGCCTTATACTTCCTCGCCAAGGCATACCATGAAATGGGAGCCGATGATTGGGCAAGAGAGAATCTTGTCGTATTGGCGGAAAAGTACCCGAATAGTTCTACCTCAGAGAGTGGGAAGAACTTGCTGGAGAAAATCGGCGGGGCTCAACCAAGTACGCTCCTTGCTCAGAAATCCGAATCGGTCCCCTTTTCCGACGCCGGCCCAGGGATGGTTCGAAGCAATCGACCAACCGTTAGTTCCTTTCCGTCTCAACCAACCAGAACGCTCGGCATTCCTCCGTCGCTCGACTTGTTTGGTACTTCGGCTGCAACCACGTTGGGACAAGGCTTTACAGCCTGCCGTCTTGGCACCTGGTGCTGATCAGTAGTAGCGAGTGCTGAGAGTTGAGTGCTGAATAGATCACCGCCCGGCTGATACGAACTACTGACCTAGATACCAGCCGACCCCATATCGCTCTAGGAAACTTGTCACCATCGTCAGCGAATTGGCATAGATCATCACGCCGACAAGGATCAGCATGACTCCACTCACGGTCGACACGCCCCACAGATACGCCCGCACTTCCTTGAAATAGGCCAGAAACCGATCGACGCCCAATGCTGTGAGGAACAGCGGCAAGCCCAATCCGAACGAGTAAAATGTCAGCAGCACGACTCCGCTGAGAAGGGAGTCGGTCGTACTGGCATAGAGCAGGATGGATCCCAGTACAGGCCCCACGCAAGGGGTCCAACCGGCGGCGAAGGCGACCCCGATCAAGAATGACCCGAGATACCCAGCCGGCCTGTTTCGAAATTGATACCGATGCTCCATTTTTAAGAACTTCAGATTTAGAATCCCGAGCAGGTACAGCCCAAACACGATGATCAACACCCCGCCAATGCGTCGAATCAGGTCTTGATGAGTGATCAGGATCTGGCCCAGAAAGCTGGCCGAGGCACCGAACGCGATGAAGACGGATGAAAACCCGGCGATGAATAACAAGGAGTTCACGATGATCGCCTTCTTGAACTTCACCCGTTCGGACGCGTCCGTCAATTGTTCAACCGAGAGGCCGGTAATGTAGGAAATGTAGCTTGGCACCAACGGCAGCACGCATGGGGACACAAATGACAGGAGCCCCGCCGAAAAGGCGGCAATGAGCGAAATCTGTGGGATGGATTGCGTCATGGCTACGACTTCATCAATTCATGAATCAAGTCACGGGCTTCCGGTGAGTCCCAATCGCGAGCGCCGAAAATCTTTTGCCGCACGATGCCTCGGCGATCGACCATGAACGTGATCGGAATTGAACGTGCCCCGTATGTCAGGCCCACGCGATATTCCGAGTCATGGAGAATGGGAAATGTGAACCCCATTTCTCGCTGGAACGGACGGGTGACCGCCGCGCCTTGTGGATCCGTCGATACCGCCAAGATTTCGAACTCCCGTCGCGGCAACGTTCGATACAGCTGTTCCATCGCCGGCATCTCGACGCGGCACGGCCCGCACCACGTCGCCCAAAAATTCAGCAGGACGACCTTTCCCCTGAGCTGAGACAAGCTCATGACATTGCCGGCCAGGTCGCGCAGCGTGAAATTTGGGGCTTCGTCACCGACTTGAACAACACCACGTTCGAAGCCTGGCCGCTTTTGAAGCTGGGGTGACTCGGCCCAGGAGTCAGGAGACCAGACAAACCCCATACTGATCATGAAGCTGGACAGAAATACCGCAGGAAGAAGTTTCATAACAATGCTCGACAGATGCGGTTTTCGTCGACTCGTGTCGAATCTGAGGTTCTCAGCTCCTCAATCGGTGGATTCGTATGGAAACAAACTATGGTACAAGCCCTCAAAAACCTGAGTCAAGCAAACGGCGAACGACAAATTTCCTTCCCCTACGATCGAAGTGATGGACAAAGCCGACTGATCTCTCTAGAATTGCCGAAGTTTGTGCGTGGTCTGTCACTCGGCACCACTCGTCACATTCACAATCAGCACAATCAGCAGACACAGCAGCGCTGGTATCCCATAACCTGAACCCACGAGGGGCACATGCGAGACAATTACTTGTTTACTTCAGAATCGGTCACGGAAGGGCATCCGGATAAGATCGCCGACCAGATCTCAGACGGGATCTTGGACGCGCTCATCGCTCAAGATAAACATTCCCGCGTCGCCTGCGAAACGATTCTGACCACCGGCATCGCCTTTGTGGCCGGTGAAATCTCCACCAAGGCCTATGTTGAGATTCCCGACATCATCCGCGACGTGATCAAGAGCGTCGGGTATGCCGACGCCTCGTGGGGGTTCGACTACCATACCTGCTCAGTCCTAACCGCCATCCACCAACAGTCCAATGATATCGCGATGGGTGTGGATTCCGGAGGAGCCGGTGATCAGGGCTTGATGTTCGGGTACGCCACCAATGAAACGGATGAGGTCATGCCGATGCCGATCGTTTTGGCCCACCGATTGACCAAGCGGCTGGCGGAAGTGCGGAAAAAGAACATCCTTAATTGGGTGCGGCCGGACGGCAAATCCCAAGTGACGGTTGAGTACAAAAACGGCAGGCCCGTGCGGATCGATACGATCGTCGTCTCGACACAACATAGTCCCGATGTCTCCAACAAGCAGATTGAACGCGAGATTATGGAAAAGGTGATCAAGCCCGTGATGCCCAAAGGTCTCTATGACCCCACCGGTGTGAAACATCACATCAACCCCACCGGCCGTTTCGTCGTCGGCGGCCCTATGGGCGACACGGGCCTCACGGGCCGGAAGATTATCGTCGATACCTACGGCGGACAAGGCAGTCATGGCGGCGGCGCTTTCTCGGGCAAGGATCCCACAAAGGTGGATCGCTCTGCCTCGTATATGGCCCGCTATATCGCCAAGAATCTCGTCGCCGCCGGTTTGGCGGACAAGTGCGAAGTACAGCTGGCCTATGCCATCGGCGTTGCCGATCCTGTGTCCGTACTCGTCGATACGAAGAACACCGAAAAAGTGTCGGTCGATATGCTCGATAAGCTCGTACGCAAACATTTCCCCATGACTCCGCGCGGCATTATCGATCATCTCAAGCTCCGGCGTCCGATTTTCCGCAAGACGGCTGCCTATGGACACTTTGGACGTAACGAACCAGAGTTCACCTGGGAAAAGACCGACAAAGTCAAGTCTCTACGCAAGGACGCCGGCCTGTAGCTATACAGGCTGATGCCAAGGTTAAGGTTTAGTAACTGAGGCTCAGGCATAGGGGTGGGGTTGGGTGTCTAGCCCAGCCTCAACCTTACCCTGAGCCTTCTTTTCGAGAAGGAGGATTTTCGTGGATTACGATGTAAGAGATATCAAGCTGGCAGACCAAGGGAAATTGAAGGTCGAATGGGCCGAGGCCACGATGCCCGTGTTGCGGTTGATTCGTAAGCGTTTTAAACGACAACAGCCGCTGAAGGGCGTTCGCGTCACAGCCTGTTTGCATGTGACCACTGAAACGGCGAACCTAGCTATCACGTTAAAAGCGGGCGGTGCCGACGTCCGCCTCTGTGCCTCAAACCCCCTCAGCACCCAGGACGATGTTGCTGCGGCATTGGTCCAACATGAAGGCATTCCCACCTTTGCCATCAAGGGGGAGGACAACGCCACCTACTACCGTCATATCGAGTCCGCCATTGCCCATCGGCCCCACGTCACCATGGACGATGGCGCCGACGTGGTCTCGCACCTGCATTCCAAGCGGAAAGAACTGTTGCGCAACGTGATCGGAGGGACGGAGGAAACGACCACCGGCGTCATTCGCTTGCGCAGCATGGCCGACAAGAAGGTCCTCAAGTTTCCGGTGATTTCCGTCAACGACGCCGATACCAAGCATATGTTCGACAATCGCTACGGCACGGGACAATCCACCATGGATGGCATCGTGCGCGCCACAAACCGCTTGATCTGCGGCTCGGTCGTTGTCGTCGTGGGCTACGGCTGGTGCGGACGTGGCATCGCCATGCGGGCCAAGGGCATGGGCGCAGACGTGATCGTGACCGAGATAGACCCATTGAAAGGTCTCGAAGCCGTCATGGATGGATTCCGTGTCATGCCGATGGAGCTCGCCGCCCCGGTCGGTGATTTTTTCGTGACCGTCACGGGCAACATCCACGTCATCCGTAGCGAACATTTTACCGCCATGAAAGACGGTGCCATTGTCTGCAACAGCGGACACTTCAACGTGGAGCTCGATATCCCGGCCCTCGAAAAGCTTGCCAGTACGCGTCGTGTCGTTCGTACCGGAGTCGAGCAATTTACGCTCAAGAAGAACGGGCATCGTGTCAGCTTGCTCGGCGAAGGCCGGCTCGTAAACCTCGCCACCGCAGAAGGCCATCCCTCCAGCGTGATGGACATGAGCTTTGCCAACCAGGCACTTGGCGCCGAATACATCGTCAAGAATTATAAACAGCTGGAGAAGAAGGTCTACCCGGTGCCCGCAGACATCGACAAGGAAATTGCGCGGCTCAAGCTGGCCGGGATGGGTGTGACGATCGATACCTTGACGGCGGAGCAGAAGAAGTATTTGGCATCTTGGGAAATGGGGACGTAGCGGCGGGCCGAGACTCGCTGTCGCTTCCATGCTCTCGGAATGACCCTTCCGGCCTTCTGCGACGTGAACCTTCTGGAATTCCTTCAGCTGCGGTCGCTTCGGCGACCGCAGTCCATCAGTCAGTTCCAGCTTTCACATCGCCATCGGCTCGGTGGGTCCACATTCCTTCGCTAAGGTCGCTCCAGAAATTCTCGGCCCACCTGAGGAAAAAGGAACTTGAAGACGTGTGTGCAGTTGAGAGTACCCACGCCGCAGCTGGAAAGGCCAACTGCAAGGGTGGCCTTTTTGTTTTGGATCGGTTCCACTCCCCCGCTAGGTAAAGGCTCGGCGGACCCGGAGTTCAGCTAGTCACAACCGGCATCGATTGCAATCTCTTGCAGGAATGGTAGAGTGAGGCCGAGGAGGCCTCTGTGAACTCTCCCACGTTCCAGCCACTGTCGTTCTCAGATTTTGAGATCTCCCCTGAGCGGGGTTTCCTGCCGTCTGATCCTTGTGAAACCGTTCCCGACTGTCCCACGCTGAACCATCTTGGCCGCGAGATGCCGAAGTTGCTGAGCACGCGCCGAGTCCGGCAGTTTATTGACGAACAACCGTCGTTGCTCCCGTCCGTTCCATTCAGTTGGCGTGAGGACGAGTGCCGATCTGCGATGAGGATCTTTTCATTCGCCGGCCACGCCTATGTCTGAGAAACCCCGGGACAGCCCGCCGTCACGCTCCCTTCCCAAGTTGCCCGGCCCTGGTATGAAATCGCCCGGAAGCTTGGCCGGCCGCCGGTGCTTTCCTATGCTTCCTACGCTCTGGACAATTGGCGCCGGCTTGATTCAACGAAGCCGATTCAGCTCGACAATATTGTGTTGCTACAGAATTTTCTCGGTGGGCTGGATGAAGAATGGTTCGTCGTCGTTCACATTCAGATCGAGCAGCAGGCGGGGCCTGGCTTGGAGGGGCTGCTGCGAGCCATCAATGCAGCCTCGAAAGGGAAGGAGGATGAGGTTTTATTGGGACTACAAGACTTGGCGTCCGCGCAAACCGCTATGCGGGACACGCTGCTCCGCATGAAAGAGCGCTGCGACCCTTATGTGTATTACACTCGCGTGAGGCCCTATATTCACGGTTGGAAGAACAGTCCGTCCCTGCCAGACGGTCTCATCTATGATAACGTCGAAGCCTATGCGCAACAGCCTCAACAGTTTCGTGGGGAGACTGGGGCATCGTCCCATGTCTGGATGCGGGACTGGGCATCTGTCATGTGCCCGATCCCTTGACGGTATACCTACAAGAAATGCGGGAGTACATGCCGCCCCGCCACCGCGCCTTTCTTCAGGCCCTAGAGGGACGGACTGATGGCCAGGGGCGCGCCCTCCTTTCCGGCTATGTCCGTGATCGCAGACAGCGTCACCCTGAACTTTGGTCCGCCTACTGTACGTGCGTCAGCCTGCTGGCCCAGTTCCGGGAAATCCACATCGGCTACGCCGACAGCTACATCAATCGCCAGAACCAGACGAGTACAACCAATCCCACAGCCGTAGGTACCGGCGGCACCCCCTTTATGACCTACCTGCAAAAGCACCTGGATGAAACAAGACAAGCCATCATAGCCTAGGTAATTAACCTAATTCTTCTCGCCAAGAATTCCCCCCGGTTCTGACAAAGTCGCTCCAGAGGGCTTCGTCCCACCTTGAAAAGCAAGGTGAGGAAGAATGCCTGAGAACGGTCAACGCCCCCCTCGTTGAGCTCCTTTATCAGCCTTCTTGTGAAGGCTAAAACGACGAAGGGTGCCTCAGTTAAGGGCCAGTCTTCGTTTCTCTCACCAAATGTCATGTCCGAGCGTCCCCAAAAATCACCAAATAACTCTTATTCTGGTGGTCTTTTCAGTTCTTCCATCCCATTCATGAGAGGCATACTCCGCCTAGACGCAGGCGTGACATTCCAAAATTGAACAGAACCAGAACTCGAACTGTCGGCATACCAAATCCTATCAAGGCCATGTGGCAAGGATTGGGGATAGGATTTCTCGACTGCTTCGATCATTATTCCCCTATTCATGTTGGCAAGATCGTCGTTCTCTATGAGAAGGATGAGTAAGCTACAGTTATCACGATACTTTGCCAGCTTTTGGGCCTTACCATCTATTGATTTAAGCCGTTCAGAGAAATCTCCGTTCTCAATATCACTACGGATTAAGAATAGTCCAGGCAAGTCAGAAATGGACTTATGCATGGTTAACGGGAAAGGAATCCCCTCAATGCTAACTGTCCTCAACTTGTCAAATGGCAGCTGTGGGACTTCATCAAGGATCCACCTTCGAAACCGATCTCGAACTCCCTCCCAGCTTATACCGGTCGGCACCGTACCAAAAGGGATAATAACCCGTAGGCGACAATTGATCATTCCTGTCAATTCATCCTCCAAACAACCAATCGCTTTCATAAACCGGCTGTCATGAAGACGCTGATCAGGAAAAGCATCTATACTCGTATGTTCGATGGCAATACAACGCGCTTGACTTTTCGCGATAGCATCAATATCGGACGTAATTGAATTTCTCTTATCTGGCCAGTCGGCTATCTTAAGATCCGGGTATATCGTGGTGGCCAGGTACCCTACAAAGGCTTCAATAATCCTGTCTTCGGGTCTTGAAGGAGTTGGTCTGCTCATAGTTTCCCAGGAAATGGCAAAGGAATTCAGAAGGCGTTCCTTCAGGCAGAAGAATCGAACATAGCACGTAGTGCTTGGACAAGCCCTCATGCATCGACCCGGGAGAAGATTGAACGGGCTTGGTGCTTGAGTGCGAGTATACATTGGTCTCGCCGGAACCTAAAGGCGAAGAAAGAGACCGCGACAATCCGCAGCAGAAAAAGTCCATTGGCTAAAACTCATCCCCTCGTTGTTGTGGGCATCGATCTGGCTGGGTCGCCGAGGCGACCGACTGGTCTATGTGTGCTACACAATTTGAACGCTGAAACTCGCGTGGCATTCAGCGACGATGAAATCCTCGACTTCGTGCGCGAATCTCAGCCGGCACTTGCACCAATCGATGCTCCGCTCAGCTTGCCGAAAGGCCGACGGACGGTCCATGATCGTTCGGATGAACATCTCCGGGAGTGCGATCGCGCGCTGCTCCGTCGAGGCATCCGTTTTTTCCCTGTCACGCTGGGTCCCATGCGCATGTTGACCGAACGTGGGCTTTCGCTAAAGAAAACGCTGCTGAAGTTGGGATTTCAGGCTGTCGAGTGCTATCCTGGCGCCGCGCAA
>JBKKBQ010000034.1:0-3234 GCA_046714015.1 Nitrospira sp. | reverse complement strand
CCCTGAAGCATTTCGATCTTGGCGCTCCTGGTACGCCGAAGCTCACACTGGTCACGAGCTGTGAACCTTGCGCCATGTGCTATGGTGCGATTCTTTGGTCCGGGATTCGCAAAGTCGTTTGCGCCGCGCGAGGGTCCGATGCAACGGCGATCGGGTTCGACGAAGCTCCGAAACCTAAAAACTGGGTCGCAGCCCTGGAAGATCGCGGAATTTCCGTGACCCGTGACCTTTGCCGAGATGAGGCGATCGCTGTTTTCCAGCGTTATCAGCAAACCGGTGGTCGAATTTACAACGCCCGGAAGGGGCTCAAGTGACACCACACCGGGAAGCAGCTATAGCGTTTGCCTGATCGAAGCATCATGGGAGTCGGAGAGCGGGGCTAAGGCACTGGGGTTCTGAATCAGCATGCGGACACGGGGCTGAGTCCGCTGATGTTTGGCCCGTTCAATCAATTCGACATTCGCAAGCCGCAACGTCGCTCGTGACGGCAGCGGCTCGACGTCCCAGAGCGACAGTAAGACGGCACTGAGATGAGGAAGTTTCATCAGATCCACGGTCACTGAAACAACTCACGCCTTCAATTCCACCTGAAACTGCTCCCGCCGACCTTGCCTTCCTCCCCGCAGGTCTGCCCTCGGAATCGAATACTTAAGATGACTGGATCGCAATAGTCAGCGAGCTGCTTCGCCTTTTGTCTGATACGCGCCAGAATCCGATGGGTCAGCACAACGCCGTGATCCGTTTCCTCCCCTAGCTCCCCCTCGTTCATGATCCCACGCAGATGTAGCCGTCGCCGCTCGGCTGAACCCACCATCGCCGTCACCTCGACAAAGAAGCGTCCCGATCTAAGGTGACATTCCAGATCGGCGGTTCTGGCTTGCGACTCAGGTAGAAATGTTACTCGGATTCCGGCGCGTATCAACTGAGTCGCCAACTCCAGCTCCGCCAATGCAGACTCTTGCACACCGGGATCGTGATAGTTCAGACGATGAAGCAGTTGCCCGAGCCGAAGATGACTTGAGTGATCGGCACAGTGCCGATGCAGGAGCATCCAATGGTCGTTTAGATGGCGGGGTAGATCCTGCTTCGGCTGCCGCTTCCAAGCGGCAACAGGCGTACCATGTGAGCCATGCAGGAGGGAATGCAGCCTGATTGTGCGTCGTGGCCGCCAGCGTGCCATCGTCCTATCCCATGTGATCCGTCAAGCGTCGCGTCACGAACAACCCCAAATGTTCATGAGACCGACGGACTACCTCCGTCATCCTCCAGGGACTCACCTAAGACTTCCGGCTGCCGCGCGGCGATCTCAGCATACACTTCGTCCAGCCAACGTCCGGCACAGCCCAGCACTTCACGAACTAACGGCTCCGGCTGCCCTGTTCGCTTGATCGTCCATTGTGAGACATATTCAAGCAGGGCATCCCGCTCGAAGGATCTGGCCGACTGAGTGACCAGCGCGGACAGCTCACCCAGACCTGTATGGAGAATGTCCGCGACCGTCTCCCGTCCATAGGACGTCCTGGCGATCACATACTGAACAACACGCTGGAGTTCCTGATCGTTCATGGTGCCGTCGTCCGTTCGAAAGATTTTTGCATCCTGACGATCGGCTGTCAACGCAGCTGCTCGTCCATTTGAATCTCAGGATTTTCTCCAATCCCGGCACAGCCCGATGATAAGATGACGCCTGCTCGCTGCATGGGCCCCCTGTAAAGGAGACTCGGTATGGCCGCTAGACGTCCGGTTCGACGCAAGACTTCCACTTCCTTCTCATCAGACCGGTGGGATCTCACTCACCTCGTCAAGGACCCTCTAAAGAATTTAGAGCGACACCTGACGGCCCTGGATGCACAAGTCGCGCAGGTTGAGTCGGCTCGTCCCCGGCTCCAGGCGACAATGGCGAGCGCTGATTTCAAATCCATTTTAAAGCTCACCGAATCGATCGCAGAGGGTTCTGCCCGGCTTGGCGCATTCGCCTACCTCTGGTTTTCGGAAAACACCAAAAACACCCAAACGCGCTCGTTTAAGTCCCAGGTGGAGGAGCGGCTCACCGCGGTCAACAATCGCCTGCTCTTTCTTGATCTCTGGTGGCAGGGGGTCGATCAGAAGAATGCGGCAAGGTTGATGGCCGACGCCGGCGACCTTCGGTATTACCTGGAAACCATCAGACGCTACACCCCTCACACGCTTTCGGAATCGGAGGAGAAGATCATCAATGTCAAGAATGTGACCGGTCGGAGCGCCCTCAACACACTCTACGACGTCGTGACCAACGGCCTGACCTTCACGATGAAGCTCGGCGGGAGGACACGCACCATGAACCGCGAAGAACTCATGAGCCACGTGCGAAGCCCTCAGGCTTCAGTTCGGCAAGCGGCCTACCAAGAGCTCTATCGTGTCTTCTCAGCCCACCGTGACCTGCTCGGAGAGATGTACCGGACGCTCGTGAACGACTGGAAATCTGAGAACGTTGCACTCCGTGGGTTTGCTTCTCCCATTGCCACCCGCAACCTCGGCAATGATGTGCCGGATCAAGCTATCGATGTGCTGTTGGCGACCTGTGCCAAGAATGCCGAGATCTTCCAGACGTATTTCACGTTGAAAGCCAGGATCTGCAAGATTAAGCCGATGAGTCGCTACCACCTCTATGCCCCACACCGAACCGAGGCCAAGAAATACAAGTATGCCGACGTAATCACGATGGTCCTCGACGCCTATCGTGGCTTCTCTCCTCGCCTAGCCGATCTTGCTGAACAGGTCTTTCAAGACAAACACACTGATGGGCCGACACGCCCCGGCAAACTGGGCGGCGCCTACTGCTACAGCATCGTCCCCGGGATGACTCCCTATGTCATGCTTAACTACACAGGGGAGGCCCGTGACATTGCGACCATGGCACACGAACTCGGTCACGCTGTTCATGGGATGCTGGCCAAGGACCATTCGATCTTTACCTTCCATTCGACGCTGCCGCTGGCGGAAACAGCGTCCGTCTTCGGCGAGCGCATTCTTTCCGATGCCCTGATGTCACAGGAGCGGAACAAGGCCGTGCAGCAGGGGCTGCTCCTGAGCCAATTGGATGACATCTATGCCACAGTGCTCCGACAGGCCTATTTCGTCCGCTTCGAGCAAGCAGCACATCGCATGGTGGCGGAAGGGGCAACGGGAGACCAACTGGCTAAAGCTTACTTAGCTGAACTTCGGCAGCAATTCGGCAAAGCAGTGAGAGTACCG
>JBKKBQ010000033.1:0-3620 GCA_046714015.1 Nitrospira sp. | reverse complement strand
CCTTGCGTCTGCCTATTCCGCCACTCCGGCGAGAGCGCGGATTTTAACATAGCGACTATGGCTCACAGCCACTTTTCTTGCCGGCCGTTTTCCTATCCGTTCCCCAAGCCACCACCAATAAGACTTCCAGAAAAATCTGACAGAAATTTATTGTCCCATTGCGCTACAATGTGCGGCGACCCGTGAGGGTGCTGTCGAAAGGTGACACGCTGAGGACACACGTCTACCGATTCGTAGTCGGCATTTTTGTGCTCGCGATAGCGCTGCCGTCAGACGCGATCGGCCAAGAGGCGGTGCTGGACATTCTCCCGCTCCGCCCGTTCAGTTTCGACGTGTCATTCAACGATCGCACCTTTGCGCCGACTCGCAGAGTTCTCTCCGTTCAAGCCGGAATTACGGCGCTTCGCTATGGCCCTCTTGAATTGAGAGGTATCTACCAATATTACAGTCACCATACGCCGACTTTTATCACCGACCAACATTCGTTGTATGCGAACCCGCGCTGGAACAATTTCATCGATTTGTTGGATTTCCCTAGCGGCAAACCAATTAACCGCATTCTGCGGCATGTGCTGTTTGGACCGCTGGAGCACCGGGCGGTACCCTATGTTGGAGCGATGCTGGGAGGAACCCTGCCGGGGCGAGGGGCATTTTCACCGGGCTACCTGTACGGAGGACAGATCGGCGTACGATTTCCTGTCGCCCAGGGATTTTCAGTGGATATTGGGCTGCAGAACACACGATTCGAAATAGATTTCCAGGGCAAGTCCGACTTGTCACGCCAATGGCTCTTCACCATTGGCGTCCGGTTTTAAGCTGATGACTTTAGATGCTTACGACCTCTCAGCGCATGGAGGATATGGGGCGTGCGCCTTTGCATCAAAAGATTTTTTGGTTCGCTTGTCCTGACGACGCTGGGCATTCTTCTTCAAGGATGCGGTCTTGTGTATGATGCCGTCGAACTCATACACCCGCTGACGCGCGATGAATTGTCCGCCATCTGCGCGCGTGGACGATTGCGTGTCGGCATCTCCGTCGAGCCGTTTCGTCCATTCGTCTTTCCCGCGGTGTACACCGACGAAGGCATTCGGGTCACGGGCCTGGATATCGAACTGATTCGTGAGGTCGCAGACGCGCTCACCGCCCATTGCGGCGGACGAACTCCCATTGTTCCGACCTTACACGCCACTCGGTTCCCTGGCCTATTTATCAAAATGAATGAGGGACAGCTTGATCTCTTCGTCTCGTCCGTGAGCGGAACCGTTCCGGGTACAAGGCCGACGGGCCTGTGGTTTTCGGCTCCGTATTTCCGAGACGACGGGATCGCCGCCATCATCCAAAAACCGGAGGTTGCAGAGCGTGTACGGACCCAGCTTGGAAAGCAAAATGGGGCTTGGGATACGCTCGCAGCCGTCCAGGAAGGCTTTGCCGGCTTAACCGTGGCGGTTCAGAAGGGACGGTCCTCTCACCTGTATGCCGAAGCCAACCTCAAGCGGATCCGCATGGTCGTCTGCGATTCGCTTCCCGCCTCGATCGAAACCAAGGCCCCCATGATCGACGTCATCCTGACCAACCATTCCATCCTTGAGTATGTGACGAAACGGGTCTGGCAGAATTGGCGACTCTTGACATACATCGACGGTCTCCCCTTGATTCTGACTCGTGAGGATCTTTCCATCGTGACAAGCGAAGAGCACAAACGCTTACAATGGTTCTTGAACAACTTGCTCTTTCGTTTGGAAGAGTCAGGACGGTTGAAGCAGATGCGCAGACGGTGGATCGAGGCGGAGTATGCGCCTACTCGGCGAGCGGCGACGGAAGGATTGCCGCTTGAAGTCACACAAGTTCCTGACCATTACGATCAAGGACAATGCCGTCCTGCAGAGGGGCGATGAGAAAGCCGAGGTATTCATGATCGTTTCATCGAGAATATTCCTGCTCCTCGGTTTGATCCTGTCGCTCCTCTCCCCCCAAGCCGGCTGGGCACAGGACTCGCACAAGGAGATTGAGCAAACCGCGCAACTCCTGACGACCTTCCTCAATGCAGGACGTCTCATCGTCGAACGGAACCAATCATTGATCAACGATTCAGGCACCGGCGATAAAGGATTCACTCCCGAGGTCTTTGAACGGCTGGTGCTCGACGAGTTTTTTCACCAGACCGGCATTGATTTGAAACATCCTCCCTCCTCGTTACCGTCTCTTGCCAAAGAGCTCCTGGCTGCGCTGCTCCTCGCGAGTAAAGAGGTAGTAAGGGACGCACAGTTCGTGATCAATCAGCGCGGGATTGGATACAAGAATTTTATTCCGGCCACATTCGGCAGCCAGGCCGCACGGAAGTTCTCTAACCGATCACGCGTGAGGATCAAACAGACAACCCTCGACCCACGGAACTTAAAAAATACGCCCGATATATATGAAGAGAGGGTGCTCAAGCGGCTTGCGAGTCAACCAGCCTCGACCACCGCGGTCGTCCAGTGGATCGACGGGGGACGGCTACTCAGAACGATGATGCCGATCTATTACTCGGAGGATTGCCTCACCTGTCACGGAAACCCCAAAGGGATCCTCGACATTTCCGGCTATCCGAGAGAAGGCGCTCAGGCAGGAGAACTGGCGGGGGCCATCAGTATTCAGATCCCCTCAGACCATCGGTAGCAGTCAGCCCCTGCCGACGGAGGAGCGCGACGGGGTGATCTGCTACGGATGATCCTCGAGACCCTTAGTTCAAGACCGCAGACAGCTGCGGCTGCTCTTCCTCACAACTCTTTGCCCTCACGGACTTGCGGTCCAGCGCTTCCTCCACCCCCGACTTGACCGCCCGGCCCCATCGGCTGGTCTGCACCTGTGCTATGCGGGCATAGCGGATGATACTTTTCCGAGTTTCCGCGCCGGTCTGTGGAGCAAAGAGGAGCCCGAGTCCCGCTCCGATGACCGCCCCGCCGGCGATGAATGCTGCTGCCTTGGCGACCTGATTCCCCTGCTCCGACATGGTGAACCTCCTCATGATGGTGGATAATCCGGAAGATCGTTTAGGAATTCTTCCTATGCCAAGCTCTCTCGCATGCTCTGTGCCAGGATCTGAATATACGCAGGGGAGGCGATTCCCGCGAAAAATCGCAGGTGCGTTTTTTGGCAATGAGGAGTGCCTAATTTTTGGTCTCTTTTTCTCGACAGATTGAGACACAGTCGTTTCAGAAAGCCAACACTTTCGATTTGCACATGCTGATAAAGCAGCCAGGGAAGCCGACTTCCTGGGATCAAACTTTAACCATTTCTAATCTTTGTGCGCGCTTGCATTGACACGTGAGCCCCCGTATGATCCACCGGCAAGTTTTACCGTACGGCGCAATGGGTACCCCGGATGATCCAAGATTCGTGTTCCTCTCGTGATATAAGTACCATCTTACAAAGGACTATTCTGGAAGCACAGTAATGGCCTCCCCAGCCGCCATCCCCTACCCAAATATCGACCCAGTTCTTGTGGCACTCGGCCCCATCCAGCTCCGTTGGTATGGGTTGATGTACCTGATCGGCCTGACTGCGGCGTACTTCCTTATTCAATATAAAGTTGTCCAGAAAGGGTTGCCGATCCGGAAGGACCAGATCTATGACATGGT
>JBKKBQ010000032.1:0-10898 GCA_046714015.1 Nitrospira sp. | reverse complement strand
TCGAAGAGGATGATCTCCGGCTGCATGACTAACGCGCGTGCCAGGCCGGCACGTTTCCGCATGCCCCCGCTCAATTCCGCAGGAAACTTGTGTCCCATTCCGGCCAGACCCACTTGCTCCAACTTCTCCTCCACACGGGTGGTCACACCCGGACCTTTCATTCGGAGTCGTTCTCGGAGCGGAAACGCCACGTTTTCGAAGACCGTCAAGGAATCGAACAGCGCCGCTCCTTGAAACAACATCGCGAACCGCTTGCGCACTTCGTTAAGTGCATGGCCGCGGAGCCGCGAAATTTCAACCCCGTCGACCCACACTTGTCCGGAATCAGGTTGGAGGAGCCCGATCATATGCTTCAGCAAGACGCTCTTGCCTTCACCGCTTCGACCGATGATCGTCGTGAGCTTCCCTTCAGGGACGATGAGATCAATGCCCTGCAAGACCGGCTGCCCCCCCAACATCTTCGTCACACCCACGAGCTTCAGCATGATTACAATAACAATGATGTCAAAAAATAGTCCCAGATGAGAATCAAGACCGATGACAACACGACCGCCTCTGTCGTGGCGGTGCCGAGCCCTTCGGCACTCATCTTGGTGTAAAAGCCCTTATAGCAACAGACCCAGCTCACGATCAGCCCGAAACTAATGGATTTGAGAATACCGCCATAGACGTCTTTCCATTCCACCGCGGACTCGATGGAATTCCAGTACGAACCGGCGTTGACGCCGAGCAGCTCCACTCCGACAAGGTGACCACCGTAGATGCCGACCACGTCGAAGATCGCGACCAGCAGCGGGACGCCGATCAAGCCCGCCACGAGTTTCGGCGCAACCAGGTATTGGAGCGGATTGACGGCCATGGTATCGAGCGCATCGATCTGCTCCGTGATCCGCATGATCCCGATTTCCGCCGTGATCGCGGAACCGGCGCGCGCCGTCACCATCAGCGCGGCCAAGACCGGACCCAGTTCGCGAATCATGCTCAGCGCCACCGCGGAACCTAACAGCCCTTCAGACCCAAACTTTCGTAACGTATAGTAGCCTTGCAGCGCCAACACCATCCCGGTAAAGCCCGCCGTCAGCACGACAACAAACGTCGACTTGTAACCGATGAAGTGGAGTTGCTTGACGATTTGCATGCCCCGCAGCGGCGGACGCGCCAACCAGGCGAAGGAGGACACCACAAAGATCAACATGCGACCCATTTCGGCCACATACCTAAGAGTCCCTCGGCCGATCAGTTGAATGAGTGTCATGGTTTAAGTCGTTGAGAGTTCTTGCTCATGCCGCTCGGCCGCCATCGCCGCCCTATAGGTTAGGAAAAAGGCCGTCAAGGCCTCTGCTGCGATCAGACTCTGTCGACGCAGACGGCCAAGTCCCAAGAGACACGAAGGAGCAACCAGAATACTCCCGATCCCTTTGAGCCATCCAGTGGGCCTGAGAAACAGATTGAAGTCAAGCGGAAGATCCTCGTGGAGCAGGTCAGAGGCAGTGCGAATGATCACAAAAGGCACATGGGCCCGCTGCGCTTCCGCGGCCAATGCCGAACTTTCCATATCGAGGCCGATGGCTTGAGCGTTCAGCCCAAAGCTTCGCTTTTCACGGGCACTGCCGATCACTCGATCGGTCGAGACAAACCGCCCGATGCACTCAGGCGGCACCAGAGTCTTGACAAACGCCACGACGAGACTCTTCTCATCACCCGGCACATCGAGCACCTCTGACGACTCGTCACTGTGCTCTCCTCGATAAACCACTTCACAACCCACTAAGAGCGACCCGATGTCCGCTGCGATGAGCGCACAGGCAAATCCCGTCGACACCATGAGGCTGAACGACTGGTTGGCAAGCAGTTGGGCAGCACTTCGCCCCGCCTTTTCAACACCGACACCGGTTTGAACAAGCCAATATTCCCTGTCGCCTACGGTACGCACAAAAACAGGGAGACCGGCGATTCGACGTTCCACGCCAGGAGAGAATGCCGACTGCACTGCACCCATTTCCCATGGGGTGGCGGCAAAAATGGCAATTCGTTTAGACGGCACCGGACCAGATGAGCGGGGGGAAAGAGAACCGGCGGAGGTCAATGCTCGGACCGATACAAGTCAGTTCCTTGAATGTGATGACGAAGTTCGTCGGCCCGCATCTTCCCACGGGAACGGAGGTTCCGATACATCGCCAGAGCCCACAACGGGAAATAGTGACAATACCAATGATACCGAAGATAAAACACACGCGGAAAGCCCGTACCGGTATGAGCAATTTCTTCCCACGATCCGTCCTTCATCTGCCGACGAAGGAGAAATTGCATCCCACGCGCGACGCTGAAGGAATCAATCGCTCCAGCCGACATCAGGGCCATTAACGCCCACGCGGTTTGTGACGGCGTACTCGCTCCTTGACCGTGATGCTCAAGATCGTTGTACGAAAGGCAGGACTCACCCCATCCCCCATCAGAATTCTGTTTCGACTCCAACCAGGAGACTGCCCGGCGGATATAGGGTGCCGAGAGATCTTCACCAATGGCCCTGAGTCCAGCCAAGACGGACCAGGTCCCATAGATGTAATTGACACCCCAACGTCCGTACCAACTGCCGTCTTCCTCCTGCTCTTTCTTCAGAAAAGCCAAGGCCGGTCCGACGGCGGGATGTGTCTTGTCATACCCCAAGGCGCCGAGCATTTCCAGACATCGCCCGGCCAGATCGGACGTACTGGGGTCCAAGAGCGCTTTATGATCGGCAAAGGGGATATAGTTGAAGACGATCCGGTTATTGTCTTTATCGTACGCGCCCCAGCCGCCGTCGGACCCCTGCATCGCCAAGACCCATCGCATCCCACGACGAAGGGACTCGTTCAGCTCGTCCTCCTGGCCCGGGATCTTCACTTTGGAGAGCGCCATGATGACCACGGCGGAATCATCAACATCCGGGTACAATTCGTTCTCAAACTGGAAATACCACCCGCCCGGTTCCGCGTTCGGCGAGGAGATAATCCAGTCACCCACGGCCTTGGCTTGCTTTGATATAAGATACCGGCCCGCCTTTTGGATCGCAGGATGATCTTGTGAGACCCCCGCCTCAACCAGAGCGTTCATGAGCAACGCGGTATCCCAAATAGGAGAAAAACACGGCTGGAGATGGAGGGTGGGGACGACCTCACCGTCGATCATCGCGGAATCGTAGACTTCCAACTCCTCGATCTCGCGAAGTGCCTTGACGACCAGGGGATCATCGGTGTCGTACCCTAAGCATTCGAGCGCCATGATGGAGTTGGCCATCGCCGGATAGATGGCACCGAGTCCCCCAGACCCTTGGAGGTGATCCACCATCCAGCAAGCGGCTTTATGCAGCGCCTTTTCCCGCAACACCCGCATGGGCATCCGGTCATACAGTTTCAACATCGCATCCAATGCCACGAAGAAGTTATGCGGGGTAAACCACGCCTGATCCTTGTTGAAGGGGGGATATTTCCAATAGCGAACTTCCGCGCGTGGGATCGGATACAACTCGTCGATGCCTTGTTCGTGTGGAATCCGGCAGACCGGGCGGTGCGCGAAGACGATGAGCAAGGGAATGAGCACGGCCCGGGACCAATACGAGATCGCATAAATACTGAAGTAGAACTTCTTCGGCAACAGCATGATCTCGACGGGCATGTGGGGAACGCCCTCCCAATCGTACTGCTCGAACAAGGCCAGCGTGATTTTCGTAAACACGTTGGCTTGCAGGACGCCGCCCATCGCCAGAATCCGTTCTTTGGCGCGAACCATACACGGTTCGTCCGCCGACACGCCGCTTAATTTGAGCGCAAAGTAGGCCTTGACCGATGCGCTGATCTCCGCAGGGCCTCCGTAATAGATCGGCCACCCGCCATCGGGCAGTTGCGTCGCTTGGAGGTATCGGACAGCTTTTGCCTCTCGATCAGGATCGACCCGACCGAGAAATCGACGCAACATCAAGTATTCGGATGTCAGGGTGGTGTCTGCTTCAAGCTCGGCGACCCAGTATCCTTCGGCATGTTGACGACTGAAGAACCACGATTGACTCCGCCTGATCGCGTCATCCACCGCATCGGGTTGGCTGACGGCATGACCGATGGGTCTGCGAGCAACGGAAGGATCCAATGAAGGCAGGACAACCGGTTTGTCCGAAACCAACCGAAGGGAAGCGATAGGGGTAAACTCCGTCGCTGGATCGAATCGTCCCTGAACGGTCGAGAGCAAGCTGTCAGAGAGGCGGTTGAATAACGCCTTGATGATGTTCATGAATAATTAGGACTCAAAAGAATAAACTGCGGCAGGTGAAAGACCGACATCTCGCCCAGGTCTCCCTCTATAGGACTCCTCTACTAAGACTCCTCAAAACATACACAAACTTACCGGAGCGTTATAACAGACACCTAAAACCGAGTCAAGCAAGGGAATAGAGAAGTGCCTGATGTACCTATAGTTTTTAGCGGGTGTAGGCGATCGAGAACACCACTTCCCACAGCATCCATTACTGAACGTCTCGGTGAGGATCCCCCCATCCATTATCTTTGAGAAGAAGTCATCACTCTATCACCAAAGTTGCAAGGCCAGCCCCAACCATCAGGGCTACTGGACTGATCGTGGCTCCCATCAAGACTTGCGTCGTACTCGTCGTGGCGGAGAGAGTCATAGCCAACACACTATTGAACCCTAAACGGAGGCTCCGACAGTGCGGTGCACACTTTATCTTCTGGCAGAAACCGCTTATGAGTTTTTGGGGTGACTAATTCTGGCTCGGCCGGTGAATTATGCCGCCATTCGCAATTTTCCTCACTGAATACGTGTGGGTGTGGGCAGATAGAAGATGTGACAGGAAAGCGGTTGAAGCAAGACGGAGAGCCGTTTACCACATCAAAAGAATGATGAGTACGATGAAGCTCCACAACGAGATTGACAGGCGTAGTCCATTGACTATGCCTTTGGCGGACCCCAAAGGATCATGGTCCAACTCCTCCTTCCGCTCCTCCCCCTCCTCGCGCGCCACCCGCGACCGCCCCTCCTCGGCTTTGCTGTTCGGCATGAACAGTGCCTCCAAGGTCACTTGGGCAAGGGTGAGGTTAGCGACCGATTGTGAATGTGATCTTCTGTCCGGGATTTGCGAAAGCGCCATGATTGCTCCTCATTGGTACCGGTTGTGAAGCAGCTTTCACTCTCTGGTATAGCAACAACGATACCGCGAACCATTCGCTTCGCCTAGTGAAACCACCTTTCTAGACCGCATCTTCACGTCTAGACCGCATCTTCACGATTGACACCCATAATAGGGAGGTTGTAAGTCATTGATGAATACGCTTTCTTTCCTGTAGGAACATCCAGATTCCAGCAAGTGAGGAGGCAGTTTGCCTCAGTACCCACAGCTCTTTTCCGAACACTGGAGCATTTGTCGGCATAAAATCTGGCGTTTTTTGAACACTGGTGGACCATCCTGCCTACGCGAATTGGCAACGCGGCTAAAAATGCTCCTTCGGTAAGTGGAAAGATTAGTCCGTCACCCAGGTGACAGGGCACGGCTGACGGCAAACCCGTTCCGATACGAGTCTAACCACGACAGTGGAGGAAGGCATGAGCCCTCCCCATCCTTACTGTCATTGCGCAAGAGCTTGTAATGCTGGAGAGAATCTAGCCAGACTCCGGGTGCCCATAGACCCAGAGGTCCAGCTCATAATCGAATTCTACGAGGCGGCCTATTCTAGACCGGCTGCAGATCGCCGAGCCTGACGGACACCAGTTTGGACACTCCTGGCTCTTCCATGGTGACGCCGAAGAGAGAATCGGCGATGCTCATCGTTCGCTTATTGTGCGTGATGACGAGGAACTGCGCGTTCTGCGCCAGCTCCCTTAAGACTCCCGTGAACCGGCCGATGTTTTCCTCGTCCAACGGAGCGTCGATTTCGTCCAACAGACAGAACGGCGTCGGCCTGATCAGGAAACTCGCAAACAACAGCGCCATCGCCGTGAGGGTTTTTTCCCCGCCCGACAGCATAGTGATGCTCTTCAGCCGTTTGCCTGGTGGCTGGGCCACAATGTCAATGCCCGGTTCCTGACTGCCGACTGGTTCGCCGTTTTCCGAAGGCGGCTCATCGACCAACTGCAGTTCGGCCCGCCCACCGGGGAAGAATTGGACGAAGACCTCGGTAAACTTGTGGTGCAATTCCTGATACGTGGCCGCGAACATCTCCTTCGTCGTCCGGTGAATCCGCTGAATAATCTCCTTGAGCGACGCGATCGAGTTCGACAGGTCCTGCTCCTGAGCGGACAAGAATTTGTGGCGCTCCTCCAGCTCCTCGTGCTCGCTGATCGCGGCTAGGTTGATCAGTCCCATTCGATCCAACCGGTCACGGAGCTTCTGCAACTGCTCTTTCAACTCGGCATCCGAGCGGTGAGCGATCTCCTGTACGGCCGCGGCGTCAGCCTCGCTCATCGGTTCGCTCGATGCTCCCTGATTCTCGATCAGCGCGAGGGGATCACGCTGATAGGTCCCCGACAACGTTTCCTCGACAGTCCCCAATTGCGTGCGGATTTCCGCCCGGCGAACCTCAACCGTCATCCGAGCATCCCGAATGAGCGACATCCCCCGTCGCAACTCTTCCAGACCGGACTCAAGCGTGTGACTCGCCGCCATTTGTTGCGCCTGTCGCTCCTGAGCGGCGACCAATTCTCCCTTCACCCGCCCCACAGTGACGCCAAGTTCTTGGCAGAGGGCCTCCTGACGGGATTGTTCTGTCCGGCTCTGCTCGACGAGCCCCTGCAGACTAGTCAGGTGCTCGCCCAATGCACGACGCCGATCTTCCGTCTCCTGAATCTGTTGTGTCACCCGAGCACGATTCAGTCGCTCATGTTCGCGTTTGGCTCGCAACCCTTCCACAATCAGCTTCGCCCCCGTCACACATTCCTGGTGCGATCTCATATTTTCATCGAGCAGCCCAAGCCGCTCGCGCACCCGCACCAACAGTGTTTCCTGTCCGTTCTTTTCAGCAAGCCACTGCCCCAACTGGGACTGAACCGAGTGCGATTCTTGCTCCAACCGTTGACCTTCGCTGAGCCCCTCCTGAATGTCCATCTCCAGCTCAGTGAGTCGATGATCAAGATCGTTCAGCACATGCTGAAGTTTTTCTTCGTCCTTGCGCAGCGACAGATCCTGCATTTCGGCCTCACGCAGCGCATCACCGAGTTGGCGATCCCGCTGGGTGAGCAACTGGATCTGGGCAAACACCATGTCTCGCTGCTGCTTGCTCTGATCAAGCTCCGTCACGAGTGAGTGGCGTTTGGCTTCAAGATCGATCACCTCTCGTCGGCGTTCGAGCAAACCCGGCGTGTCTTGAACATGACCACCCGTCACGATGCCGGACGCATCCACCACTTCACCGTCCAGGGTGACTAAGATTGGACCGTTCGGAGCACTCCACGCATGTTGCTCCCACAACTGCATCGCCTGGTCCAATGATTGAACAATAACGACGCGATCGAACAGCGAATCGCGGGCCGCCGTTCGGGCGGCGTCGGTTTGGACCTGATCCACCGCGAGGCCGATGACGCCTGGCTGCGTGGCGATCGACGACCACCAGTCATGAACCCGCCCGCCTTCCCATCGTGGGCGCTGCGGAATAAAACTGCCTCGCCCCAGCGCCTCTTGTTGAAGGAATCGGATCAACCGTCGCCCGACGGACGGTTCATCCACAAACCATCCTCGAACACGCTCCCCCAACACCGCCTCAACCGCCCGTTCCATCCCCGATGGGATCACCAGCCATTCGGCTACCGCATCCCGCACTCCGTCACAAGACTTCAAGGCGGGGCCTTGCTGAGTCCCCTGCCGACCGTAACCCATTTCCTCACGAACCACACTCTGCATCGCTTCAAGACGAGAATCCACTCCGGCCAACTCTTCCGAGCGTCGTAAGATCACCTGGTCCAACGACTGGAGAACGCCCGCAGCTTGAGCGGTCTCCTCTTGCACGCTTCGTTGTTCTGTCCGTAGTTGCGTGACACGGCGATCGGTTTCTCCATATTCCTTGCGCAAGACCTCGTGACGATCGATCGCCGATTCACGTTGGCTCCGTAATTCGTCTCGCTCCGACGACAAACGAGTTCCGCGGCCCGCGAGATCTTCCATTCGTTTGGCCAATTGCGAAATCCCTTGCTCGGTATTCGCGACAAGAACCGCCAGTTGCAGCACGTCTTTGCGCCCTCGCTCTTCCTCTACAACCTCCGAAGCCCGCTGGTGGAGCAAGCGCGTCATCTCCTCGTCGAGTTCCAGGAGAGCCCGCTCCCGAACGGCCATGTCCTCCTCGACAGACGTCAGGGACGATTCGATGGCGTGAAGCGCGGCGGCCAACTGCTCTTGCGATCGGACTAGTTCTTCCAGCTCAGCCGATTCCTGTACCTGTTGTTGACCGAATAACAACCCTCGGTTTCGTTCGACCTCCGCCGCCGTCAGCGCACGGGCCTGCTGTTGCTCGATACCCGCCAGCTCCTCTCGAATCTTCCCGATGGAATCGGCGGTCGCAATCGCGTCAAGGCGCGCCTGTTCGAGTTCCGTCGTGAGCCGAGCCTGTTCGGCCGCCTTCTCAGATTCTTGTTGATCCAGGTGCAGCGCCTCGGTCTCCGCCTCGTGCAACGCCTGTCGCAATGCCCTGAATTCCCTGGTCAACAACGTCACTTCGATTCCGCGCGCCTCACCCTGCAACGTCTGAAAGGTGCGCGCCTGGCGAGCTTGGCGTTCCAACGAATTGAGTTGCTTCTTGACCTCGGCCACGATGTCTCGGACACGCAGGAGATTCTGTTGCGTCGCGTCCAGCTTCCGCAGCGCTTCGGCCTTTTGTTTCTTATACCGGACGATGCCCGCGGTCTCTTCGATAAGCTCGCGTCGGTCTTGCGGCGACGCATTCAAAATTTGATCGATCTGGCCCTGGGCAATGACGGTGTGCCCTTTGCTCCCCGCCCGCGTGTCGAGCAACAAACTACGAATATCTTTTAACCGGCACTGAATCTTGTTGATGAGATACTCGCTCTCGCCGTTGCGGTACAACCGGCGGGTAATCATCATTTCCTGCGCCTCAGTCAGCTCGCTGGGCAGTCCCGAGCTCCCATCCAGCTTCATCATCGCCGGATCAAGCCCACCGATCACCAACGACACCTCCGCCATCCCCAAGGGCTTTCGGATTTCGGTACCGTTGAAAATGACGTCTTCCATCTTTTCGCTTCTGAGGGTTTTGGTGCTTTGCTCGCCCAACACCCATAGGATGGCGTCTACGACGTTGCTCTTTCCGCTCCCATTCGGTCCGACGATCGCAGTGACCCCTTCGGGAAATTCGATCTTGGCCTCAGCGAACGACTTGAAACCCAACATATTCAACGATTTCAAATGCATCGGCTCACCTTAGTTCCGCGCTCATCAGGCGCGTGCTTGGGAAACAAAATTTTCCGGACCTTGTACCACAAGGGTTCTGAGAAATCAAAAACAAAACACATTGCATAGTGGAATAATTGATATGGCCCTACAATATATAGGGCCATATGGGGATATGTGCGGATGGCACCGCCAACTACCCTGCGATGCTGGATACTGGCTTCTTCGAGGATTCTATCTGAACAAGTTCCTTCGGCAGGAGGAATTCGACGTCTTCCTCGATCACCGTGAGTTCTTCAACATCGGACGGTTCCGAGGCTCTCAGGAACGAGACCACTTCCGTGACCAGGATTTCCGGCGCTGATGCACCGGCCGCAATCCCGACGGCCTTGGCCCCTTGCAACCAGGCGGCATCGATGTCGGCGGCTGAATCGATGAGGTACGAGGGAATCCCGCACTGCTCTCCCAATTCGCGTAGACGATTGGAATTAGAGCTGTTCGGCGATCCGATGACAAGAATCACATCCACCAGACGGGACAATTCCTTGACGGCATTCTGCCGATTTTGCGTCGCGTAACAGATATCTTCCTGGTGTGGTCCCTTGATGTTCGGAAACCGTTTATGCAGCGCGCCGACGATGTCCCGACATTCATCTACACTGAGCGTCGTCTGCGTGACGTACGACAGATTGACGGTGTTCTCCACTTTCAGCTCTTCGACATCTGTGACCGAGGACACCAAGTGAAACTTATCGGGAATCTGGCCCAGCGTCCCGATCACTTCCGGATGGCCGGCGTGGCCGATGAGGATCAGGTCATACCCTTGAGTGTAGTCGCGGTTCACTTCGTTATGAACTTTGATCACCAGCGGACAAGTTGCGTCGATCACATGTAGCCGCCGCTGATTCGCCTCCTCCCAAACCGACTTCGCCACGCCATGCGCGCTGAAAATGACCACCGACCCTTCCGGGACTTCATTTAATTCTTCCACGAAAACTGCGCCCTTTTGCCGGAGTGAGTTCACCACATGGCGGCTATGGACGATCTCGTGACGAACATAAATCGGAGCGCCGTACTTCTTAAGAGACAGATCCACGATATCGATCGCCCGATCGACACCGGCGCAAAACCCACGGGGATTGGCGAGATAGATCTTCATGGTTGTCGCAGCTCCTTGGCTCAGGCTCAGAACATGGCCATCTTGTCAGGATGAAGGTTCACGATACGTCAGATTAACAAGCCCCGTCAACAGAATTGCCCTCTGAGAAGTCACGGCGATATCACACAAGCTAATAAGATGTGGTCCTTCACAACCTTAAACAGCAAACAGCCTTAATTGAGCAGGCCCTTTATTCCTGAATATCCAAGTACCTGCTTGAATGAATTGCATGTCGGCAGAGGTGCTACTGTCTGAGCAGGTATTGACAAGCTACAGAACAACTAAAAGAATCAGTACTCCCTTTCATACCGGCTCTTTAATAAATAATCATGCATAACTATGCCGGTCAGCATGGTCAATAGG
>JBKKBQ010000031.1:0-4436 GCA_046714015.1 Nitrospira sp. | reverse complement strand
TCTCGGGTCGAACGCGGATGAATTCCAGCCCACATCGGTGCTCGGAAACCCAACGCACCCCAGCCAATTCGATCGTAGCCGGCTCCCCGCCGCTATGCAGATTGAATCCTACCCGATCCTCCGCCTGTTGTCCTAACTCCCCGTCGTCCTAGGCTAGTAATCACCCGAGGATTCTCACCAACATAGCCACTCTGCTGTACGAAACAGTACAGAGCCTTCGCCAAAAATTGTCGTGCATAGATGCGAAAAATGGGCAAATGTGTAGAGCAACAACTGGGAAGCAGTGCTAAAAAGTCAACAGGTTAGGTAGGCCTAACATACTTCCAAGAGCGGCACGTCCTTTGCCTTATTCCCAAGCGTAAGACAATGTCTACTGAGGACAATATTAAGATGAATTTCGGTCAGTTGCATGATGCCAAGGGGTTTACTCTAATTGAAATGGCCATTGTCGGCGCCATCATTAGCATCGGCACAATGATAGCCGTTCCTTCCTTTATGCAGTGGATTGCAAAGTATCAGATGAGGCAAGCCGCAACTGAGTTGACAGGAAATTTGAACCTCGCTCGCGCGGCAGCTATGACCCGGGGGACTGGTGTAACGGTGACGACAGCAATGGCCAGTGGGAGAGCCACACTGACTTTCGGCGGTGTATTGCCTCCTGTCACCCTAAACGAAAGAGTCACAAATGTGACAGCTGCAACCATTGGGTTCAACGCGTTCGGTTTACGGGCTGGCGGCGGTGTGGCCAACACACTGATTACACTGTCTCAACCACAAGTCGGAGCCTATTCGGTTGCTGTGACCCCTGCGGGAAGGGTCGACTGGTGTGCAATGGCAACCTGCCCGTAAGGTGACTATAGGAGAAAATAGTCTTTATGAAACATCTGCGAACGATCAGAGATGAGGGCGGCTTTACGCTGGTTGAAGGGATGATTGCTGGAGCTATTGCGACCATTGCTCTAATGGGACTCGGCGGGCTCCAAGCGGCATCCTTTTCAAAGAACGCACAGTCAAAAGAACGCACAGTGGTGACGAATTTCGGAGTTGAAATGATTGAGCGAATACAGAGTAATCGCCAACGGGTATTAGACTACCATAACATTGATACAACAGCCTCAACGCCTTGTCCGCAAACTACCACGGCTCAGCGACAAGCGCTTGCCGATTGTCAACAGTGGCGAACTGCTCTGACGGCTTCCAATATGAAGGGCGTGCGGGGGACTGTGACGGCTAGCCGAGTCGACCCTGATCCGACCACAGGTGTGCCTTCCCTCAATCGTACGGATGTGATGGTCACGGTGATGTGGCAGGAGCCAAGTCAGTCCAAAAGCATGACGTTTCGGACCATTATCGCTCCAGAGTGACCGTGCGGGAGATTTGAACACATGACAACTGATAGGGGGCCCAGCCGCCACATGCATCAGGAAGCCGGCCTTACGCTGATCGAGTTGATGATAGCCGTCGTCGTGGGACTTGCGATCAGTGGCGCAGCCATGTCCATGCTTGTCATGAGCCAAAAGGCCACCATTGTCAACGATCAAGTGGTCGAGACTCAACAGAATGTCAGATTAGCGATGGAGCTCCTGGCTCGGGATGTGCGGATGGCCAGTTACAACTATGTGGCGAATGCTCCTGGTGCACCGACTATTGGCGCGTGCAGCATCACGAATGGGAGCGTGTCTCAGCCTGTTGGAATTCGTCCCATCGATAAGACACCGGCGGGCGCGGATAATGGTCCTGACGGTATTTCGATGGTTGTGCCGGTGCTCACCGATGTGGTCACACCCTGGGTCCTCTCAGCCAATGTAGGAGGTGCAGGACCTGATCCGGTTCCTTTTAACACCCTTCCTATTGCCGCGGCTGCCATCGCCGATATGCAGAATCAAGGATTGGTCAACGGATCCGTTGTCTCAATCGGCGGAGGCGGGGTGAGGACTGTTTCCACAGTTAACGCATCTTCTCTCACGATCTCCAATAACTTTGAGGGGAAATTTCCTGCGGGGACGCCGGTCTATTTGCTCCAATGCGTGACCTATGCAGTTGCCACCACGCCGGCTGTTTGCGGAACAGGAAGCAGTGCTTGCCTGACGAGAAACGGAGTGGCCTTGGTCGACGGAATCGAGGACATCCAATTCTCCTATGGATGCGATGGCTGCAGCACTGCGGCACCGAATCCGGCGCTACCGGATGGCATTGTCGACGAAATAGATGGTCTCCTGCCCGCGAACGGACCAACGATAAAAGACTTTGTTACGAACAGCGCCTGGAACGTGCAGCCGATGACACCTGACAAGATCAAACAAGTCCAGATTAATGTGGTGGCCAGGCAGATGACGCCGGATCAAGGATTTGGTGAAACGAATGTGCCGGGAGTCAATACAAGCGGCCCCGTGATTGTGAGCGACCACAATCCTTCATCCGATACCGGGTATGACGCGTCGGCCTATTCCAAGTTGAGACGCAGGGTAATACAGAGAATTCTTCAACCAAGGAATCTGTAAGAACATGCATGACATGAGGGGATCTCAGGGAGGTAGCGGGGGACGGGTAGCCAGTCAGGGCACGGTGGGCGAGCGAGGGGTAGCGTTGCTGACCGTCATGATTGTCATGCTGTTGATGCTGGTGTTGGCGATCGCAGCGATTTCCGTCAGCGGGCTAGAGACACGAATGTCCGGATTCGTGAGCACAAAGGAAGCGCTATCGACGGCAGCAGAGTCCTGCGAGGGAACTGCGGTGAACATCATTCAGCAGGCGCTGTATTATGGGGAGGTACGGTCAGAGTTTCTCGACGACGCGACTCCGGCGGGACCCATTCCGGCAGCGAACAGGGCCACCCTCTTTAGTGAAATTTCTGGTCAGCCGCTCCCAGCGCCACCCGCTGCTGCGAACACGATCGGGGAAAATTTCGGCGACAATCCTTCGTCCGCTCCGAACCTGCGACTCACGAGCATTCCGGGGGTAACGGTGAAGGGGGATATCGATCGATTGTACAAGCGCCGCAAAGAAGGTTCAGGGGATCTCAAAGAAATTGTCTATCGTATAACCTGTATAGCAACTAACACAGGCACCGGGACGGCCAATACGGTAACATCCGTCTATAGCTGCACCGTCGGTGAAACTTGCATGAAACAAATCGGCGCTTCCTAAGGAGGTCTCATCATGACCGTGGCAAGGCTGCATACGACGTGCGTGATCACAGCACTCGTTCTGGCGATTTCCTGCTCCATCCTCGCGCCGTCCGGGAGGGCCGAGATGGTTCCCGCCGCGGTGCTGACGACCTTCAAGATGGGAACGGTCGACGCCATCTATGAGTCATCGATCAGGATCAGCGGGACGGATTATCGAGTCAACGCTGGAGCGAAGATCATGGATCAGAAGGAGAATGAGATCACCCTCCAGGAAGTATTCTTGCGGTCCGAAGCGAAGTTTCACCTCAATAAGTTCGGCGAGATCGACATGATGGTCGTGATGAGGCCTCAGTAGAAACGGCTCTCCCGATATGAGTTGAGAATCGGTTTTTATAAACCTTGCGCCTGCAAGGTTGACACACGGTGTGTGGTTGAGCGATAGGAGGACGACATGACGAAACGGTGGACCATGAAGACGTTTGCGACCCTGACATTCGTCGTAATCGGAGCCTGGTTCGTGCCGAACGTTGCCCAAGCGGCCGTGCCTGTGCGCGTCAATGCCGACTATACGGCTGTTCCTCCGTTCGTGTCGAGCATTGCCACACCGAACATCCTGATCATCATGGACAACTCGGGAAGTATGGCCAACCGGGCGTGCGAATCCTCGAGCTGCGGAGTGTTGTCGAGCGGAACGACATCCACGGTCACGACCTTCGTGGCTACCACTCGCTACAACGGCTATGCTGATCCCCTGCGCTGCTATGTCTGGGACGGCACCGACGTCCGGTTTGAAATCGGTGCAGGGAAAGCTACGCTCAATACTGCCTGCCCCGCCACGCAATGGGACGGCAATTTTGTCAATTGGGCTTCCTTCCGCCGCTTCGACGCCGTCAAGAAGGCCATGACGGGCGGCAACTGCTGGCACCCGACCGCTTCGCCGGTCCGTAATGCAGATGGGACCTGTAAGCCATCCGGCACCCCGTCGTTGCCGACGGTCAGAGTTCAAAACCTTGGAACGGGCACCGAGGTGACGATAGGCATTCCCTACAGTGGGGGAAGCGGAGATACGAGCTATGTCGGGCGAATTCCGACTGCCGCTTATCCAGGAACCCCTCCCAATATCTACGTGCAAATCCAGAGCACCGGAAACCTTTGCATTGATGACGACAACGGCGGTGGCTGTCCGGACAGCGGTGGGTTTGCGGAAACCGTGCTGCCGTCGATTGCCTTTGCGATGTATAGCGAACCGACCGGGGTGATTCAGCAGATCGGGGACAAGGCTCGTTTCGGGCTTGCCGTCTTCAACGG
>JBKKBQ010000030.1:0-19429 GCA_046714015.1 Nitrospira sp. | reverse complement strand
GGGAAGGGCGATGGATCTATTATTCGATCAACCAGGATGCGATTGTGGAACTGGAGGATCTCATCGCCTGGCTCAAGGAATCTCGATTCGCGGCGTCCCGATCAGCCGCGCCATGTCCCTAGCGACTATTTTTTTGATTTTAATCATCAAGAAATGTTGATGGAGTAGTAACACCACTCCGTCATATTATTGAGTCAACAGAGGAACAGGATGGACCTCGCAATGACATCAGGCCCACCGGCTCAGTCTCTCGAGAAACGGCTGAATCTTTTCGAGCGGTATCTCACGATATGGGTGGCGCTGTGCATGATCGCTGGAGTGCTGCTGGGGCAATCGGCTCCCGGCGTAGTCCACTGGTTGCGTAGGTGGGAATTCGGCGAGGGCAGTCATGTGAATGCCTCCATCGCTCTGCTCATCTGGCTCATGATCATCCCCATGATGATGTCGATCGATGTCGCATCAATTCGCAATGTGGGGAAGAGACCGACCGGATTGCTGGTGACCCTCTTCGTCAATTGGATCATCAAACCGTTTTCGATGGCCTTCTTCGCCTGGGTGTTTTTTCGACTTGTGTTCTCGGCCTGGATTGCTCCGAGCGAGGCGGATCAATACATTGCCGGAACAATTATTTTGGCTGCTGCGCCCTGTACCGCAATGGTGTTTGTTTGGAGCTATTTGACCGACGGCGATCCCGCCTACACGCTTGTCCAAGTCTCCGTGAACGATTTGATTATGCTGGTGCTCTTTGCCCCCATCGTTGGATTCTTGGTCACCGGTGCCTCGGCTTTGACCGTCCCACTTCCGGTCCTGTTCTATTCAGTCTTGGCCTTCATCGTCATTCCGCTCATCATCGGCGTGGTCTTGCGGCACTGGTTTATCGCACAACAGGGTAAAGCATGGTTCGAGGAGCGGTTGCTTCCGCGGTTCGCCCCAATCACCATCCTCTCGCTGCTCGCTACGCTGGTGTTGTTGTTTGCCTTCCAAGCCGACAATATCACCGGCAAGACATGGCATGTGGCGCTCATCGCTGTCCCCATTCTGATCCAGGTCTATTTCAATGCCTCATTGGCCTATGTGCTGATGAAGTGGTTCAATGTGTCACATTCGGTGGCGGCGCCGGGGGCACTGATCGGAGCGAGCAACTTCTTTGAGTTGGCAGTCGCTACCGCAATAGCCTTGTTTGGGCCGGAGTCGGGTGCTGCCTTGGCAACTGTTGTGGGAGTGCTTGTGGAGGTGCCGGTCATGCTCTCTGTCTGTGCCTTCTGTAATCGGACGCGGACCTGGTTTCCAGTGGAGCAGCCGGCGTGAAATCCACAGCCCTCTTCTTATGTACGGGCAACTCATGCCGCAGTCAGATGGCAGAGGGATGGCTACGCCATTTAGCCGGAAGTCAGTTTGAGGTTCTGAGTGCGGGGACCAATCCGGTCGGTGTGAACCCGCGAGCTGTTGAGGTAATGGGGGAAGTGGGAATCGATATCTCTCATCACCGCTCGAAGCACGTTGCCGAATTTCAAGGGCAACATCTCCACTATGTCATTACGGTCTGTGATCACGCTCAAGCATCGTGCCCGACGGATCCCAGGGGAGAGGTCCAGTTGCATTGGAGTTTTGATGATCCTGCCGATGTGCAAGGTTCCGAACCCGATCGCTTACAGGTCTTCCGCCGAGTACGTGATGAGATTGCCGAGCAGGTCCGAAGGTGGCTGCAAGTAGCAGATCAATAAGAGAAATCGTAGCACTCGAATTCGTTCACCGTACCAGAGGCTGGTCCAATAGTTTGTACCCAAGCGTCTTGACCGAGACAATCGAGTCATTGAGCAGCGGCACTTTCAGTTTCAACCGACGAACATGGACGTCGACGGTTCGCGTCGTCCCATAATAGTCGTAACCCCACACTTCGTTGAGGAGCACCTCCCGTGTCAGTACCCGCCCAGGGTGACGCAAGAGATGCTCCAGTAGTCCGAACTCCTTGGCCGTGAGCAGCACTTCTTTACCTCTGACCGTCAGTTCATGTCGTGTCAGATCCATTTGGAGGGAACCGTACAATAAGGACGTGGGTTTTTGATCGTTTGTCCGCTCCAGCCGACGGAAGAGGGATTTGACCCGAGCCACCAATGTCTTGGGGCTGAAGGGTTTGGTGACGTAATCATCGGCTCCGAGCTCAAGTCCGACAACCGTATCGGACTCTTCGTTCTTCGCCGTCAGCATGATGATCGGCAACAGCGCAGTCTCAGGTTTGTGACGGAGGGTTTTGCATACCTCCAATCCGTTCATATGAGGCAACATGAGATCTAGAATCACCAAATCAGGATGCTCAGACGGCACGAGCTTCAACGCGTCAAGCCCAGTTGTGGCGAGGGAGACGTGATATCCTTCCTTCTCAAGATAGTGCTTGACCAACTGTGCAATATCCTGTTCGTCTTCGACGATGAGAATTTTCTTGGGACGTGGTGAACTCACGGAATCTCCCCAATTATTCTTCCTTAAGGCTGCAGGAGCAAGCATACGCTCTCTGCGTTACAGACTTGTTACAAATGAAAGGGGTGGAAGGGTGAGGGTGCGATGGTTGTGAAACGACAATTTCAAGCGGTCGGTTCGTTCAATCGAATGGTATAGAGGTAGTGGTACAGACCCTTCCGTTCTAGAAGCTCTGCGTGGGTGCCTTCCTCGACCAATTTCCCTTTATCAAGGACCAGAATTCGGTCGGCGCATTGGATGGTCGACAATCGGTGGGCGACGACGAAGGTCGTGCGACCTTCCATGAGGCGCTGAAGGGCTTCCTGCACCAGCCGTTCCGATTCGGTATCCAGCGATGAGGTCGCTTCATCCAGTAACAAAATGCGAGGATTCTTCAAGATCGCCCGAGCGATCGCAATGCGTTGGCGTTGTCCGCCTGAGAGGTTGACCCCTTTCTCGCCCACCAGAGTTTGATACCCGTCCGGCAAGCCCGTGATGAAGTCATGCGCATGAGCAGCTTTGCTTGCCTCCAATACGGCAGCTTCATTTGCGGCCATGTTGCCGTAGCGAATATTGTGGAGGATGGTGCCCCCAAAGAGGATCGTTTCCTGTGGGACGAGCGCAACCTGTCGATACCAACTTTCAACGGTCACCTGGCGCAAGTCTTTGCCGTCGATCGTGAGGCGACCTTCAGTCGGATCGTAGAAGCGATGAAGCAGGTTTATCGCGGTGGTCTTGCCGGCGCCGGTTGGTCCGACTAATGCGACCAGTTCGCCTGGTTTGGCTTGGAACGACAGGTTCGACAACACTGGGTGGCGAGCATCGTAGCCGAAGTTGACGCCTTCCACCCGCACATGGCCATCGACCGTCACCAGTGTCTGGGCGTCGGATTCATCGCAAATGTCCGGCTGAGCATCCATAATTTCGAAGACCCGTTGCGTGGCTCCCTGGGCCTCTTTGACCTGCGCAAAGACGCGCGCTGCCGAGCTGAAGGGACCGATCAAGATACCGGCGAACAAGACGAAGGCGAACAGGTCGCCCGGCGTGACGACGCCCTCGATGACCTGCCTGCCTCCGTACCACAGCACCGCCGTTGCCGAGGAGAATGTCATGAGACTGATTACCGGAATGAAAACAGCCATGATGGCGGCTCGGCGAAGCGTGAGGTGCAGGGTTTGATCAACCTGATCCGCGAACCGATCCTTTTCCCGGTGTGTCTGGACGAAGGACTTGACGATGCGAATGCCGGAAATCACTTCCTCGACGAGGGTGCTGAGCGCGGCTGTCTGGTCTTGAATCGAGGTGGAAAGGGATTTCAGTCTGCGACCGAATACCTTGGCGACCAGGACCAGCAACGGGAGCAGGATCAGGATCAAAAGGCAAAGACGCCAATTCATGAAGAGGAGGAAGGTAATGCCCCCGACGAACGTCACGAGTTGTTTGACGGCGTCGATGGGGGTTTCTGTGACAATGGATTGGATGACCGTGACGTCGCTCATCAACCGGGAGAGCAATTCTCCCGTACGACGCCGAGCAAAAAAGCTGACCGTCAGCGTTTGCAGGTGGGCGAATAGATGTTTGCGAAAGTCGGCGACGACTTCCTGCGAGACCCACGCGGTCAAATAACTATGCCCCATCGAGCATAGCCCCTGCAAAATCACGAGGCTGAGGAAAAGGCCGATCGATCGGGTCATCTGATCGGCATCGTGGTGAACGGTAATGACATCCCAGAGGGTGCCGGCCAGCCGAACCAAGGCGAGATTGATGAGCGCAACCCCGCTCACCAGGAAGCCGGCCAGCATCAGCCGTGTCAAATAAGGGCGCACGAACGGGAGGAATCGTTTGAAGATCAACATTATGGTTGGGCGGTATGATTGGACACGGAGTCGTGTTCCGGTTCACGACGATGCTGAAAGATTCCGCTGACGGGGATGAGACGAAATGGCTAGAGTTGAGCGATCGACTCGATCAGGTTCTTGTTGATCGCAATGAAGTCCGACCGTTCCTTATCGTCGATCACGACGTCGGTCAGGCTGATGAAGAGACGTGCTTCTTCGTTGATCGCATCGGAGACACGATTCCGCATCGGAGGGACCAGGAAGTCTCCCACGTAAGTGCAATTGACCGTCCGTACGCGTATGCGGACTTTCTTCCCCTCGGCCACGGTTCCCTCCTCCCGCCACGCCGGCTGAGCTTAGCTTTTTCGGCGAAGAAATTTCTGGCGTTGGCGCAGCTTCTTGTACTTGTGCTTGCGCATCTTCTTTCGTCGTTTTTTCAGGACGCTTGACATGCTCTATATCTCCTAAGGAGGGCCGAGTCTAAAAGCTTTCCGCTGAAAATGCAAGCTCACGGCGCCTTTTCCCCTTATGCTATACTGATCGGCCATGTACCTCAAAAAGAGAGGTTTCTCGCAGCTCTCATCCATCCTATGGCTCATCATGCTTGCCGTAGTGGTCGTTGGGTGTCCGTCGAAGACCATCCGATACCCGGCAGAGCACGAGCGACTCCTCCGTATCGATCAAGCGTTGGAATCCTTGCGGAGCGCCTATCAACGAAAGGATCGGTCCGGGTTCCATGCCATACTGCTGCCGCTGGATCAGCTGGACGAACTGAAACAACAGGCCGAACTGGACTTCGAAACTTTTTCCGCCATCTCCCTCGAGTTCAAGGTCGAACGGGTCGTGATCGAAAAAGACGACATCGATGTCCTCATCCATTGGCAAGGGACATGGAAAAGAGATATCGATGATATGGGTATCAGGCAGCGAGGCTACGCACGGTTGCAATGGGTTGGTACGCATTCGATCCTCCTGCGCAGCGCGCAGGGAGATTTGCCCTTCGGAATGAAGGCGAGACAGCTGTTGTCGGAACCTCCCTCACCGCCGACCTCACCACGATAACGATGCCGCGGAATGCGCTTGAAGCAGATTTTCTCGTCATCGGCAGCGGAGTCGCCGGGCTTCGCGCCGCCCTGGACCTCTGTCGAGTAGGTCGGGTGATTGTTCTCACCAAGGGTCATCCCCTACAAAGCAATTCCATCTTCGCGCAAGGCGGGGTGGCCGTGGCCTTGAGTGAAGAGGATGATGTCGCCATCCATTTGACCGATACCGTCAAGGCCGGACACGGTCTGTGTCGTCGTGAAGCGGTGCGTGTGTTGGTCGAGGAAGGACCGGATCGGATTCAAGAGCTCATCCGTTGGGGCGCGAAATTCGATAAAACCGGTAGGAAGTTTGCTTTTGCTCGTGAAGCGGCTCACAGCCGCAGCCGAATCCTCCGTGCGAGAGGCGATGCGACAGGAAACGAAATGGTGCGGGTGTTGATGGCGCAGGCCGCGCGACACAAGCGGATCGTCCGGCTGGATTACCACTTCACCGTCGATCTTGTGGTTGAACAAGGCCGATGTTGCGGCGCAGTGGTGCTTGATGAACATTCAGGGGAACAATTCATCATTCCTGCAAAAGCCGTCGTTTTGTCGACAGGCGGGGCGGGGCAGATTTATGCCCGCACCACCAATCCGCCCAATGCGACCGGCGACGGCATGGCCATGGCGTTTCGTGCAGGAGCGGAGCTACAAGATATGGAATTCGTCCAGTTTCACCCGACGTCGCTGTATCTGCCGTCGAGCCCGCCTTTTTTGTTGTCAGAAGCCATGCGGGGAGAGGGAGGTCAGCTGCGCAACAATAGGGGAGAGATGTTCATGCCACGGTATCACCCGCTCGGTGTCTTGGCTCCGCGGGATATCGTCGCACGGGCGATCTGGGCGGAAATGGCGGCGACGCGCGCGCGGCATGTCTACCTTGACGTGACTCACTTGGGAGCGAGTTTTGTCAAACGACGATTTCCGACGATCTATGCGACCTGCCTACGCCATGATATCGATATCACGGAAGAATGGATCCCGGTCTCTCCGAGCGCCCATTACATGATGGGGGGGGTGGTGACCGATCTCAACGGAGCCACGACAGTGTCGGGCCTTTTTGCGGCGGGCGAGGTGGCGTGCAGTGGGGTGCACGGCGCCAACCGACTGGCCAGCAATTCATTACTGGAGGGATTGGTGTTTGGGATGCGGGCCGGCGTGGCCGCTGTCGCTTGGGCAGCTCGCTGTTCGATGCCCGATGTGATTCACCATGTGGAACGTCTGAGTCGCAGTCGGGTGGAACGATTGGAGGATGCGGAAAAAGTGCGTAGCTCGCTTCGCCGGACCATGTGGGGGCAAGTGGGGCTTGTCCGTTCTCGGGAGTCGCTCGTTCGCGCCACTGCCCAGCTTGCCCGGTGGGAACAGATGGTGTCCCGACCCTTTGCGGGGAGAGCCGATCTGGAGGTCAAGAACATGGTGCAAGTGGCCCATTGCGTGGCGGAAGCCGCGCTCTGGAGAGAAAACAGCGTGGGCGCCCATTACCGATCCGATTTTCCAGGATCTAAACGGCCGGGCTGGAAACAGCATAGTCAATTGCGTTCGGAAGGCCGAACTACCGGCCGGACTGAATCGAAGACACGGGGGCGGGTCGTGGCATTGCGTACTCCGAAGACGGGATGACGTGGCCGGTCGCGGCAAGGTCACGGGCGAGGAAGAGTCGATAATATCGCAAGACCTTGCGGACATAGTGGCGGGTTTCGGTAATCGGCGGAAGCGCTCGGTAACGATCGACGACATGCTCCCCGGCGTTATAGGCAGCGAGCGCCAGTGGAAGGTTGCCACGGAATCGGTCGAGCAACTGGCGCAAGTACTTCGTTCCTCCTCCGATATTGTCCTCGGGATCGTAGAGGTCCCGAACCTCCAACCTCATTGCCGTTTGCGGCATCAATTGCATCAATCCAATGGCTCCGGCTCGTGAGACCGCACGAGGGTCAAAATCAGATTCAGCCTTGATGATGGCGCGGATGAGCGCAGGGTGGAGTTGATGCTGCTGTGAGAATCGACTGATCACCGGTTCCAACTCCTCCTCTGAGAGAACGGGATGCAGCCGATTCGGGTGGAGGTCGATCCGGCGATACCGGTTGTCAGAAGGAACGTTGGTGAGCGATATTGTCCCTTTGGCATCGACATATTGGTAAATCTCTGCCTGAGTATCACTTGGAACAATCAGGAGGGCGCTTCCGCTCAATGCGACAAGGAGGGCCATGCCAGGCCGGCTGATTGAGGAACGATGCAGTGTGTTCAATTTCGGCATGGTCAAACCATAACAGTCTGTCACTGTCTGTCAAGGAAATGCAGATCTTGTGCCTGGAGAGGATCTGAAGAATTCTGAGGGAAAACTTCAAGATGAGGACTTATCGACAGGGAGGGCTGTCCCCAAATCGGCCTCGCCCCGCTATGAATTGCTCTCTTAGCTTCAGGGTCAGCGGACCCGGTTTTCCGTCTCCGATAGGCCTTCGGTCGATGGAAGTCACCGGCATGATTTCCATGCTGGTGTTCGTGAGAAAGCATTCATCGGCCCGGTACAACTGGTCAACGGTATAGCGACCTTCTTCAACGTGGATGTTGAGTTCCCCGGCCAGCTGAATCCCGATCATTCGGGTGATGCCGTCGAGTAAGCCGCATTCCAGAGCAGGTGTTCGCAGCTGGCCGTCCATCACAAAGAACAGATTGCTGATGGTGCACTCAGTCAGATGCTGCTCCCAATTGAGCAGGAGACTATCGAATGCGCCTGCCGCGATCGCTTCGCGCTTGGCCTGGATATTGTTCAGGAAGTTTGTGGTCTTGATCTGTGGCGACAAGGCGCCCGGTAAATTCCGTTTCGTGGAAGCCACGATCACGTTGACGCCCGTTTCATAAAGATGGGACGCCGGAGGCACGAGAGGCTTGGCCATCACGACAACGGTCGGCGACGAACAAAGTGCCGGATCCAGCCCGATGTCTCCGGCGCCTCGGGAAACCGTGATCCTCAGATAGGCGTCTCGCAGATCAGTCCCGACTTCGTTGCGGATCATCGCCTCGTGCAGAATATCTGGCCAATTCTTTAATGGAATCGGGATCGTTAGGCCGATCGCCGCTGCGGAACGGAACAGCCGTGATACATGCTCGTCTTGCATGAAAATGCGGGGGCCGTACGAGCGAATCGTTTCATAGACCCCATCGCCATAGAGAAATCCATGGTCGAAGACGGAGACCACGGCCTCTTCATCCGTGACGAACTTATTGTTCAGATATATCCACATGGGCTATGAAAATGCGCTGAAGAAGGCCTGGGCCTTATGGATCGTTTCCTCATATTCGCGCGTCGGGTCTGAATCGGCCACAATGCCTGCTCCCACTTGAAGGTAGCCCACATCGTTCCTCATCACCAAAGTGCGTATCAGGATATTGAAGTCGAGGTCACCGCTCCAGCTGAGATAGCCCATCGAGCCGGTGTAGGGACCGCGGCGTACGGGCTCCAACTCCTCGATAATCTCCATACAGCGGATCTTGGGTACGCCGGTAATCGTTCCACCAGGGAACATGGCTTTCAGCAGGTCGAAACCAGTCGCCTGATCCTTGAGGGCTCCGACCACATGTGAGACCAGGTGGTTGACATGAGAATATTGCTCTAGTGTCATCAATTCATCCACATGGACGCTTCCGAAACAGCAGACTCGTCCGAGGTCGTTCCGCTCAAGGTCGACCAACATGACATGTTCCGCACGTTCCTTTTCGTTTGTGTGTAATTCTTCGATCAGCTGCCGATCGTCGGAAACGTTTCTCCCGCGAGGTCTGGTGCCTGCGATCGGTCTCGTATCGGCTCGACGCTCTTCCAGCCGAACGAGCCGTTCAGGTGATGAACTGATGAGGCGAACGGCATCGAACCGGAGCATCCCTGAGAAGGGTGAAGGGTTCAATGTGCGCAAGCGACGATAAACAGACAGATCGGTGTGAAGGTCCCCGAGAGAGGAGAATGCTGAACCGGTCACCTTGAAACGGTGGGAGAGGTTGGCTTGATAGATGTCACCGGCGGCGATGTATTCCTGGCAACGGCTCACGTTCCGGCTATAGACTGCCTGCTCCTGCTCCGGTGTAAAGGTGAGGCGACCCAGATGACTCCGGTGCGCGTCTACTATCTTCGGCATGGTCAATCGAGCTTCAAATTCGGCTAGTCGATCCCTTCCTTCGCGAAACAGCTTTTCCCGAGGCTCGCCCAAAAATCGTTCAAGCGGCGGACAGAACATGAGCACCAGACGGTTCAACGCATGATCGATTGCCGCGACAAGATCGAAAAAAGCGAACTCCAGATCGGGGCCGGCAAGGTCATCGAAGGCCAAGGATGGTAATCGCTCGAACTGGCGCGCGAGGTCATAACTCAAATAGCCGACCGCGCCGCCAAAAAATGGCGGCACATCGGGAGGACGAACGATCCGTTGACGGTTCAGAAGATGAGCCAAATGTTGAAACGGAGATGCGCTTGAGTCCATTCGGCCGTGGATCGATCGGCGCACACATGTATCACCCTTCCCAGACAGCGTTTCATAGGGATCGACGCCGAAATACGAATACCGTCCCATGGTGCCGTCACCGTTCCCGCTCTCAAAGAGAAACGACGGGTGTTGAGCTGAGGCGATCTTCGCGTACAGTTCGAATGGGGTTGCCGAGGGAGCGGGCCTTGTCAGAATGAGAGGCGAAGGAGAACTGTTCAAAAATGGGATCGACGAGGGTAAGGTTGTGGTCATAGGCGACTGGTTTCCAACCGTACAGAGAGATCACTCGCCTTCGGCGAGGTGATGCCGAAAAACCACCAGAGATCACAGCTCTCAAACCCGTGGGGCTTCACTATACCGCAGCGGTTTCTGCGCGCATAGGCCTCTAATCGCTTGACATTCCAAGTAGGGTTTTGCTTAAATTGCGAACCCCATCACGGGCAGAGTTTTGCTCACGTGCTCTCGCCTTCCGTGGGTTTGGGATGCCCCCTGCACAAGATCCCTTATATGCGGGGCTCGGTCAGGCCGTTCGAATCGGAACGGAACTGCTGGCTGCGCTGATCGTCGGAGGTGGGCTTGGATGGGTCGTCGATACATATCTCTTCGGGACAACTCCGTGGGGACTCATCATCGGGTTGGTTTTCGGTCTGACTGCCGGAATGAGGAACGCCTATCGATCCGCGCAGCGATGGCAAAGTCCATCGGAGAACTCGGATAAACAAGGATAACCATGGAAGAAAGTCCGCTCCATCAATTCGTACTATATAACTGGATCCCACTCTCGATCGGTGGAATAGATATTTCCATCAATAAAGCCGTCGTCTTCATGTGGGTTGTGATCGCCCTGGCGTCGGTGCTCATGGTGATGGCAGCGTCGTCGCGCAAGCTGGTGCCCGGCAAGTTGCAGAGCCTGGCGGAGATGATGGTGGAGTTCATTCGCAACATGATCCTGGACACGATGGGGAAAGACGGCATGCGATTTTTCCCGCTCGTCGCCACTCTCTTTGTGTTTATTCTTTTTTCGAACTATATCGGGTTGATTCCCGGTACCTACACGGTTACGAGTCAGATTATCGTGACGGCCGTCTTCTCCTGCCTGGTGTACGGTCTGAGCTTGGTCGTCGGATTCTGGTTACATGGAGCAAAGTTTCTGGGGATCCTTGTTCCCCCTGGGACGCCCGGATGGCTGTTGCCGTTGATGATCCCGATCGAGATCATCAGTCAGCTGGCTCGGCCTATATCGCTGGCTGTTCGGCTCTTTGCGAATATGACGGCAGGCCATGTCATGCTCGCCGTTCTGTTCAGTCTGACGATCGGGGGAGGATTGTTGATCGGGTGGTTGCCGTTTGTGTTTACGGTGGCGATCTACGGACTAGAGTTTGGTATCGCGTTCATTCAAGCCTATATTTTCACCATTTTGACCTGTGTGTACCTAGGAGATGCGTTTCATTTACATGGCCATGAAGAGCACGCGCATTAGCGCATGCAGGGTTTAGCCAAGGGAGGAGTAAGACATAATGGATTCAGCAGCAGCAGGGTTGATCGGTATGGGATGTGCCGCGGCAGGGTTTGCCGGGGCCGGTGTGGGGATCGGCTACATCTTCGGGAAGATGATAGAAGTGGTGGCACGCCAGCCTGAAGCAGAAGCTCGCGTCACGAAGTATATGTGGATCGGGTTCGCGCTGGTGGAAGCCATCGCGCTGTACGGCTTGGTCATCGCCTTCATCATCATGGGCTTCCGCAAATAACAGTGCCGAGCGGTGAGTGCTGAGTGCTGAGTGGCACTCGGTTCTCAGGACTCAGCACACAGCACATAGGTCAAACCATGCCACAGTTTGAACCCGATTTTTTTTCGTCGTTGATTTTCTGGGAGGTCATCTCGTTCGCGATCCTCTTGTTCGTGCTCTATAAGTATGCATTCCCCGGCATCTTGAGCGCCCTGGAGGAGCGGGAAAAGAAAATTAAGGACAGCCTCGATCAGGCCGAGCAGCACCGGTCCGAGGCCGAGCGACGACTCAAAGAATATGAAGCCAAGCTCAATGCGGCTGGGAAGGAAGCCGAGGCGATCCTCGCAGCGACGAAGGAACGTGCTCAACGGTTGCTTGATGAAAATGAACAACGGTTGACCGCGGAGGCGGAGCGTATCAAGGGAGATGCGACGCGCGAGATCGAGCAAGAGCGCCGTAAGGCACTACAAGATATTCGAACCCAGACGACTGAACTCGCCCTGATGGTGGCAGAAAAAGTGGTTCAGCGGAGCCTGACAGAGGCTGATCAGAAAAGATTTGCCGACGAAGCCCTTGAGGCGCTTTCGAAATCACAGCCACGCTAATATGCCGTGACCTGCGGGTGGGGTCAGCTCAGGGTGACTCCACCCGGCCGATACCCTTCCAAATCCAACGTCACGAATTTGAACCCCAGCTCTTTCAGCTTGGTGCTGATCCTTGTGCCGCGATCTGATTCCATGAGCCGAGGAAGCTCGTCCTGAGCCAATTCAATCCGCGCGATCTCACCATGATTCCGCACTCGAAAATGACGGAATCCTTCACGATGGAGCACGGCTTCCGCTCCTTCGACGCGGCTTAATTGTTCGCTGGTGATCACGATCCCCCGCGGGATTCTTGAAGAAAGACAGGCAGCGGCCGGCTTATCCCAATTCGAAAGCCCCAGCTCCTTGGCAAGGATACGGATATCGGCTTTCGACAGTTCGGCCTCAACGAGCGGGCTGCGCACGCCCCATTCCCGAGCAGCTTTGATGCCGGGACGGTCATCGCCCAGATCGTCTAGGTTGGTGCCATCCACGACATACTTGGCGCCTTTTGTCGGTCGCAAGGCTCCGAGGAGCTGATAGAGATCGGTCTTACAGTGAAAACAGCGGTTCGCGTCATTCCTCACGAAGTCGTCGATGGCCAGCTGATCTGTCTGTACGGTTTCGTGACGGGCGCCGATCTCCTGAGCGACCCGTTCGGCGGCTTCCAACTCAATAGATGGAAACGTCGGTGAGATGGCCGTGATGCCCACTGCCTTCTCGTGAAGTTGGTCGTGCGCGACCTTCAGAACGAAGGTGCTGTCGATTCCACCGGAATAGGCCACCACGACCGATCTCATCTCCGTCAGGAGGGTTCGGAGCCGATCGAGCTTCCGTTGGATAAGGGACGATTGCATAGGGTACTTTTTCGGTAGCCTAGTGGCGAACTTTCGCCTTTGCCATATTGCCGACTACGACGAGCGCATAGCGCTGAGGGTCCAGGTACTGTTTGGCCACACGCTGCACATCCTCTTTCGTCACTCGTTCAATCCATTTTGGATACTGACTAAAATACTCGAACCCCAACCCAAAAAACTCCACTTGAGCCAAGACTTGCGCCAGCTTCGCCGTAGAATCCAGCCGTAAGGGGAAGCTGCCCATCAAAAATGCTTTGGCATCGGCCAATTCCTGATCGCTGACCGGGGCCTCTCGAATCGCTTTCATTTCAGCCAAGACGCCGGTGATAGCCTGATTGGTGGTTTCGGTGCGAGTCTGGAGGTTGATCCAGAAAGCACCCGGCATCGCTCGGGCATCATAATGACTCATAATGCCGTAAGCGAGCCCCTGCTTGTCGCGGATGGAATCCATGAGTCGTGATGAAAATCCTCCGGCCCCTAACACATGATTCATGACGTTGACGGCGTAATAATCCGGGTTGGTCCGACTGATTCCGGGGTGACCGATCACAATAGTCGATTGTGTGAGATCCTTTTCAATGAGCTGCACGATCTTTTTGTCGATGACAGCCGGTTTCTTGACCGTTCTGGGTGGGACCACCCCTTTCTTCCAGGATCCGAAATATGTCTGGACGAGCGTCGTCGCTTGTTCCACCGTCACGTCACCGACGATGGTGAGAATGACTTGATTGGGAAGATACTCTTTGGCGTAGAAGTTTTGCACATCCGCCAAGGTGATCTTGCCCAACGTGTCCTCCGTCCCGTTCACGGGCCAACGATAGGGATGATTCTGAAAGACCAACTGATTGAAGGCCTTCATGGCGACGTGCCCAGGATCGTCATTATCGCTGGTAATTTCCCCAAGAATCTGCGATCGGACTCGTTCGAACTCGTGCTTGGGAAACGAGGGGCGCTGAAGAATGTCGGCGAGGAGAGTGAACCCGAGGTCGATGTCTTTCTTCAGCGTGCGTGCCGACGCGGTCGTGAAATCTTCGTCCGCCTGGGCTCCCAACGAACCACCGACAAAGTCGATCTGTTCGGCGAGCTGTTTGGAGGATCTGGTTGTCGTGCCTTCATCTAGGAGGCTGGCGACTAAATTCGCCAGACCGGCCTTTTCCGGAGGATCCTGCGCCGAACCGGCCTTGATGAGGGCATGGATTTCAACGATGGGGAGGAAATGTTGTTCCAGCACGAGAATAGTGATGCCATTCGGAGTGGAGAATCTCGTGGGTGAAATGTCCGCGGCCTGTCCCGGTTTCGCGACGCACATCTCGAATAAGACCAGCATCACCATGCAGGTGACCGACCACCGTCGAATGGATCGAGGCGCGGCAGAATAACGCTTCTGGTTTCTCAGTTCGGTGACCATGGTCTATGACTTCCCGTCATAGACGGCTGTGGGGACCGAGTCTGGGGGGGGAGGGGGCAAAGGAAGGAGAATGCCGACGGTCCGATTGTCTTGGGTGAGATAGTGCTTCGCAACCCGCTGGATGTCCTTCGCCGTCACCGCACGGATACGTTCGAGGAATTGATCGATCCGCCGCCAGCCGGCGCCGACGGATTCCGCCTGCCCCATCAACATGGCATGGCGAAAATTCGAATCTTGCTCGAAGACGCGCGCCGCCTCAACTTGGTTCTTGGCCCGCTGAAGCTCCTGTTCGGACGGCGGCTCATTCTGGAGCCGCACGATCTCACGCTGGATGGCTTCTTCGACCCCTTCGACCTTCGCGCCGGGATTCACCAATGAGTAGAAATAAAACAGGCCAGGATCGGTCTGCAGCACACTGTATTCGGCACCGACGGCCAACGAATTCTTCTGGTCATAGACCAGGCTCTGATAGAGGCGGGAGCTTTTCCCGTGAGACAAGATCGATTCGAGGATGTCGAGCGCATAGGAGTCTTCGCTCGAATAATTGGGGACGCGAAACCCCATCATGACAAACGGTACCTGCGCTTCGCGCTTCAGGAGAAAACGGCGCTCGCCTCGCTGTTCCGGTTCCGGCGTCAGGGTTTGCTTGGGCGAGGGACCTCTGGGAATCGGTTCAAACAGACGTTTGATCGTCGGCAGCAGAGAGTCTGCCTTGATATCGCCCACGACGACGAGGGTCGCATTGTTGGGAGAGTAAAACGTGTCGTAGTGGCGTTGCAGATCTTCGAGAGACATCGCATCGAGATCGGCGAACCATCCGATGACGGGCCAGTGGTAGGGATGGCTGAGGAACGCGTGAGCAAACAGCGCTTCAACCAGCGCACCTTGCGGGTCATCCTCGGATCTGAGGCGGCGTTCTTCTTTTACGACGTCGCGCTCGGTCTGAAATTCGTTGTGATCGAGGATGAGGCCTTGCATCCGATCGGCCTCCAGTTCGAGCGCCAGTCCGACACGATCGGCTGCCACATTCTCAAAATAGGCGGTAAAGTCTTGTCCGGTAAACGCGTTGTCGATTCCGCCGTTCTTTCTGACGATGCGTGAAAATGAGCCTTTCGGATATCTTGCCGTGCCTTTGAACATCATGTGCTCAAGCATGTGTGAGAGTCCGGCCCGTCCCATGACCTCGTTTCGCGAGCCGACTTTGTACCACACCTGGACCGTCGCCACCGGAGCCTTGGGAACTTCGACCAGCAGCACTTTCATGCCGTTTGAGAGGATGTATTCGCTCGGTTCTGCTCCGAGCGAGATCGAGAGAGAGCCGAAGACGAGCAGCGCCGCTACGAGGTGGATGCGCCAATGATGGTGGATAGTCCGCATGATCATGATGAAGGTGCAACTCATCATGCTAGCAACGAGTTTCAATAGGTGTCAAGGTAAGGGAAGGTGGGTTGCCGGGAAGTGCTCCAAGTTGTCCGCAGGCGCCGAGAACGTCACGTCCTCGGCTCTTTCGAATAAACACATCCAGTCCGGCGTCGCGGAGGATGGATTGGAAACGAAGCACGGCCTGTTCGGACGGGCGATGAAAAGGGCTGCCTGGAAATTCATTGAACGGAATCAAGTTGATCTTGCACCGCATGGCTCTCACCAATTGTACAGTCGGCGGGCATCAGCCGTATGATCGTTGACACCGGCGAGCAGCACATATTCGAAGGTCAGCCGTTGGCGGGGTGCGAGCGGATAGCGGCGACAGGCGGCCAGGAGTGATCTCAGTGAAGCGATCTCACTGGCGGCAGGCATCAGCTCTTGCCGCTGTTCTTCAGTGGTGGCATTGAGTGAGATGGCGAGATTCACGCCAAGCGCCGCGACGTCCCGGAGGCGGGACGCCAGCCCCGCCGTCGACACCGTCACGCGCCGACGCGACCACCCAAGACCCCACGGCTTGTTGGTCAAAGCGGTCACGGCAGCCTTGAGACTGTCCACATTGGCCAGGGGTTCTCCCATCCCCATGAACACGAGATTCGTCATGTGTTCATCGGAGCTCAACAGGTCTTGCGCGGTCAGGATCTGATCCATAATTTCGTGAAGCTTGAGGTTGCGTTTAAGCCCCATTCGTCCGGTCAGGCAGAAACCGCAATCCAACATACACCCGACCTGAGTCGACACGCAGAGCGTCAGCCGATCCTCGTCCGGGATCAGGACGGTTTCGATCGACAGCCCATCGTCGAGGGTCAACAGCAATTTGCGCGTGCCGTCCAGGGACGGCAAGACCGTGACATGGGCCGAGCGCCCGATCGTGGCAGATATAGACAGCGTCATGCGATCGTGCAGAGGGAGATCGGTCATGTCGGTGATCGTTCGTAGGCGCCGTTGATAGATCCACCGCAGGATTTGCCTTGCACGATAGTCCGGCCAGCCCTGCGCGCGGACAAACTTCATCATCTGCGGTTCGGTGAGACCCAAAAGCGTTGTCACGGTACCGGGAGGGGGCATGGGCAACTCGGCAATAGTATCCTCAAAGTGAAGAGCCTACCATAGCGGAAGTCATGCCGCATACGGTCATGCCCATCATCAGGTCCTGAAACTTCTTCCATTGCTGACGGCTCTGTATATAATGAACGAGGAGTCGTTATGAAGATCTATCACAAGTATCGTTCCATCCGAGGTTGTGGGCTGGCGGTCGCGTCCGGCCTGGCGCTCGTGCTCGGAGGATTGCTCTCAAACGACGGGCATACGGCGCAGGCGGAGACGTCCGAACAATCGACGACTAGTGGCTGTGCGACGGCGGAGGAGTGCTTTGTGGCGGCGGTGTGGCCGAAGGAGCGACCGAGTGGCGCGTTGACGAAAGATCAAGTGGCGGCGCTCAAGCTGGAACGTCTCCGAAAGGTCATAGAGGGATTTCCCGCCACCCAGTGGGCCAAGCGTGCCGGGTTGCTGTCTGGGGTGATGTTGATCGATCGAAATCCCGCTGCTGCTCTGCCATACCTACGGGCAGCCCAGCGGGACTTTCTTGTGCTCGACGATTATATTCGATTCTGGATCGGAGAGGCCCTGCTGCGTTTAGGGGACGCCAAGGAGGCCGCCGGTATGTTTGAAGGCGTGTCGCAAGCAGTCCCCGATTCCAATCTGCTCAATCAGGTGGCGCTCCGTGCCGGGGAAGCGTGGTATCAGGCCTCCGGCTGTCCCGAGGCCGTGGCGTGGTTCGTCAAGGCCGTCAATTTCAATGATAAGGACCCTCAGATCGCTCAGGCATGGTTGCGGTTGGCGTCTTGTTATCTTCGAGAGAATCAATTGACGGAAGGGCGAGAAACGCTGAAGCAACTGTGGACGAAGTTTCCGCAGACAAAAGAGGCCAAGGAAGCCGAGACTTTGCTTGCGAGCAATATTGGGGGGGTACCGTGGACAGCGACCTCTGACACGCATTATGAGCGGGCTCAGGCTTTTCTCGGACAGTCGCTCCATGCGGAGGCCATTGAGGAGTTGAAAAAGTTCTTGGCGCGAGACCCGTCTTCTCCGCACCGTATGGATGCCAAACTCAAATTAGGAATCGCCCAAGTTCGATTGAAGCTGTACGATCAGGCACGCGAGACCTTTCAGGCGCTGACTGCTGAGCAAGGACCTCGAGCGGATGAAGCGACTGTCTGGCTGGGGAGGGTCTATCTCAGGCAAGGACTCGGGGAGAAGTTATTGGACCTCTGCCGGACACTCTCGAAGGGAACGGTCACGTCGGAACAGAAAGGGCAGATCAATTTATTTGCCGGGATCTGGCTGGAGGATGAGGCGCGGTTCGACGAAGCGATCGCACGGTATCGACAGGTGGCCAAGTCGGGAGAACCGGCTTCTCAGCGAGGGGAAGCTCAATGGCGGGAAGGGTGGGTGCTCTATCGAACGGCTCGTTATCGGGAGGCGATCGGCGTGTGGCGGCAGATCGTCGATCAGAAGGACAGCGATTTTGAACCCCAGGCGCTCTACTGGATTGCCCGTTCCTACGGTCACGAGAAAGATGCGAAATCAAAAGAGGCGTTTGCATTGCTCTGTCAGCGGTTTCCATACACCTACTACTGCCAGTTGGCGCGCGAACACACGGACCTGTCGGTTGCCGGGCAGCCGAAACAGGAAGGTTCCGTCGCCGCCGCCTCGTCCACTCAGCCTCTCTCCGAAGTCACACAAACGTCGGTTCAGGACAATCAGGCAAGTAGTAGGATGCAGATCGAGCTTCAGACGGCATACCGGCGGGCGGTGGAACTCAGAACACTCGGTCTTGAGCAAGATGCCGCGAGAGAGCTCGGCGCGTTGACAGATCGGTATAGTCGTGACCCCGATGTCTTGGCGGCGCTCTCGATAATGTTGAACGAGGTCGGCGCCTACCATCATGCGTTGCGTCTGGTGCGGTCTCGATTCCGTGAGAAGTTGGAGCGAACCGGCGGAGCGATCGTCGATGGACTTTGGAGCGTGGCCTATCCAACCGGATTGATTCCCACGATCAAGATGTCGGGTGCCAACGGAGTGGATCCGTTTCTTGTCGCGGCGATCATTCGGGAAGAAAGTCAATATGATTGGAGAGCCGTTTCGCGTGTCGGGGCGATCGGATTGATGCAAGTCATGCCGGCCACCGCGAATGCCGTGGCTCATCAACACCGTCTTCCAAGCCTCTCTCGAGACGATTTGTTCGATCAAGAAATCAATATCCGGATCGGGGCTCGGTATGTCGAGCAACTGTTTACGCAGTTTGCCGGCAATGTGGTGCAGGTGATCGCTGCCTATAATGCCGGTCCAATCGTGGTGGGAACTTGGGCGGCGACCTATCGGGGACGGAGCGAGGATGAATTCGTCGAGTTGATCCAGTATCAGGAGACCAGGCAATACGTCAAACGGGTACTGCGTAGCTACAAGGAATACCTTCGTCTGGCAGGGGTTCAAAAGACCGTTTCTTGACAAGATCTTGTGAAGTTTTTATAGTGCGCCACAATCCGTAGGGGCAATAATGAAGAGAGGTTGATTATGGCGTTGGAT
>JBKKBQ010000029.1:0-8353 GCA_046714015.1 Nitrospira sp. | reverse complement strand
GCTAATAGTGGTTCATCCCATTGCTCTCGATGTTTTCACGCATTCCTAGCAGTGCGTACTCGGCGTCCCAAAACAAGCCCTTCCAGAATCATTGATCAAACCATCAAGTGCATCGCTATCCACAGCCATGAGGATTTTCTGTGGATCGTAGATGAATTGATGCGTCAAGAGCGCTCTTTCTGATCTGTCAAGAGACGGTCGGAAACGAATGCCGCTTCGTCGGAGAAGAAGGCAGGGTCAAATGGCTGGGAGCCGCACTACTTTTTCGATACACATTGAGCCCGATCTTCTCTTGTCGATCCGGAATGGTCACGTTCCCTTCCGTCGAAGCAATGATGATCGTCTTGCCCGTTGAAGAGGGACCGAACTCCTTTGAGAGGTCCACTCTGATTGTCAGCACAGATCCTTCGATGCTCATCTCAATGTTATTCATGATTGCACCCTTTCAGCAGCGATTGGTGGCTCCTTGATCCTCGGCGACGATCCTCTGTGACCCATTCACGAGGTTGACATCCGGCCTCATCAAGGCCGGTGCGTGCAGGAGGTTCTTCATTTTGGCTCGACTTGCGAATAGACCTCTTCCTCGCAGGATCAGGGAGCTAGCGGGCGAGGGTTGTGCCGGTAAGTTTCTTTGCGATGCCGGGCAAATGGTGTTGAGCATCGGCACCTTGAAAGCTGAAGGTCAGCACAAAGCCGGAACACTGGGTGTACCCGGTGCCGCCAGGGCCTTTGCCGTTTCGAAAATCACCGATGACCATGTCACCTCCCGTACAAACCGGGAATGCCGTCCTCTTGAACGACTGGTTCTGCAAGTACATGTCCATCATCTGTTTGGTTCCAGCCGCTGTTTCGCTTTGTTGGTCGATGTGCACATACACCGACAGCACCTGACCGTTGGGCCATTGCCATGCGCAGCCCTCTCCCGTTCCCATCCTGGACTGGACGGCAGACAACGAGGGGGATGTCAGCAGACTACAGACTTGAGCTGCCATGGGGCTTCCCGCATGGGCGGGTGATGCCGTGAGTAAACCGCAGATGGCAAGGAAAGATCGGAGTTTCATATCTCGTATCCATAACGAGAGGCGTCCCCCTGAAAACCTCGTCGCACTCTCAGGCATTTTCGTGTTGTGACCAAGGGGAACAGGATTTCAATTCTATTCCTTGTGTGCCACCCGTTCAATGGCGTATCCCCCCAGCTAGGGTTGACCGGTAAGTCAATCAGAGGATGTTTTGAGAGGCACACACGATGGCAGGCGGGACATTCATGGGAATGTTGACCGGAGAAGCGGGAGCTATGGTACGCACAGGTCTCCACGACCGTCCACCACCTGGTCAGGAGCAGTGGGATGCTCGGCAGTTCAGTCATGCAGGAGGAGGATCGTCGATGCGTATGCTCCAAGGCCGTTCCGTTGCCATCACTACGAAGATATTGCCGGATCGCCCTTTGCGATAAAGGAGGGATTGAGAAGATCAGGTTTGTTATATCGAAGAGGTTGGCCGTGAAGATCAGTTATCTCACCACCGGCCGACGCAAGGACACAGTGGCCTGCGGCCGTATCCCATTCTCGGGTCGGTCCGAATCGTGGGTAGAGATCCGCCGATCCTTCTGCAACCAGGCAGAATTTAAGTGAACTCCCGATCTGGACAGTATCATACGTTCCGAGGTTTTTGAGAAATGCTTCCGCTTCTTCTCCTGGATGAGAACGGCTGACGACTACCTTCAATCTCTGGCTCCGACCTCGGCGCACAGTGATCTGCTGGGACCCTACATCGCTCGATTCTTGCCGGAATGCCCCATGTCCCTGGATCGCGGAGTAGGTCCGGCCGAGGACCGGGGCATGGACGACGCCGAGGGACGGCTCGCCGTTGATGATCAAGGCAATGTTCACGGTGAACTCGCCATTCCGTTTTATAAATTCTTTCGTTCCGTCGAGGGGGTCGACTAACCAATACCGTTCCCAGTTTCGGCGCTCAAGATAAGGAATGGATTCTGATTCTTCGGAAAGCACCGGGAACATCGGCGTCAATTTCTGCAAGCCGGCCAGGATCACACGATGGGCGGCCAGGTCGGCGCGGGTCACGGGCGAGACGTCTTCCTTGAACCTCACGTCCAGGTTTCCCTCGTTGTAGAGAGCCATGATCGCCAGACCCGCCTTCTTCGCCAGTGAAACGATGGCCTCCAGCGCCGGGAGTGAAGCTGAATCCGTTGTCATGTGGCGTTCGTCCTCATTAATGGCCGAAGGTCCAGCCCACGAAAGCAACGGTGGCGCACGTGCCGAGACTGAGCATCGAGCCGTTGCTACCCCTATGGTGTTTCACTCGACATGGCATGTTGTGAATACCGTTTTGGATGCCCAAGAAAACGACTGGACAATTGTTATCCAGTCTGGGCGAAGGCTCCCCGCTAGTGCAGGCGGGACGCGTCGATCTCTTTCACGAAGCCTCGTTTCAGCAGAAAGTCCACAATGCGCCGGGCATTTGCCTCCGGTGAGCGATCCGTGGTGGTTAAGACTAACTCAGGGCTCAACGGCGGTTCGTACGGATCATCAATGCCGGTGAAGCCTCTGAGCTCGCCCCGGCGAGCCTTTGCATACAAGCCTTTGGCATCCCGCTGTTCACACACGCTCAACGGTGTGTCGATGAACACCTCTATAAAGTGATCGGGGCCGACCATGTTCCGACACTGGTCCCTCGTGGCCCGATAGGGGCTGATGACCGCACAAAGAACACCACCTCCATGTCGGACGATTTCCGAGGCGACAAACCCGATTCGGTGGATATTGGTGTCTCGATCTTCTCGACTGAACCCGAGCCCCTTTGAAAGGTGGGTTCGCACCACGTCCCCGTCCAATAGGGTCACCTGCCGACCCCGCTCCAACAGGAGGGATGTCAGTACTCCGGCCGTCACTGATTTGCCGGCGCAGCTGAGACCGGTCAGCCAGACGCAAAACCCCTGCTTGTGACGGGGGGGGAACATGTCAGCCAGAATTTCAGTGGTTTCGGGATGCGTGCTGGAGACCTGTCCGATTCGGGTGCTCTCGTCATCCACGGTTGAGGCAATCTGTTCGGTAAACGGGACCATTGTCACGCCGATCTCGGCAGGGTAAGCGGCCATCTCTTCCTGAACTTGGTCGGAACCACTGAACGGCTGCTCGAACGAATCGGCTTCCAGACCAGGAGGGCCATCGCCGACAATCAGGTGGTTCGCGCCGTAGTTACGGCAAATAATGGCATGCCACAGCACTTCCTTCGGGCCAGCCCACCGTGTTGCCAGCGGAAGGAGGTTCAACAGTGTGCGCTTGGAATCATAGTGCTTCTCAACCACGGCTTTATAAGATCGTATCCTCGCATAGTATTCAATATCGCCTGGCTTGCTCAGGCCGACGACAGGCTGGTACAGCAACGTTCCGTTACATTCCGCCACGGTACGTTTGGCGAACCTTTCGTGGAGGGGCTGGGGGAATCGGTGAGTCTGGAAAGCAATGACATTCTCGAATCCAAGTTCTCGCAAAAGACATCGAACCTGTGCCGGTGTTCGGCGTATGCCGACGAAGTCATGATACTTCGGCAGATGAAATACCCTCAGGGAGCCGGAAATGCAAAGCGGGCCCCATCCCGACATCTCGGCCACCAGTGGATGACGCGAATCGACTCGGCCAAGGAGCGATGCTGCTTCGGTCTCAAGATTCCACGGGAAGACCTCTTCTACCGTCATCACCGCGATTAATTCGTTTCGGGCATTTCGAAGCGCAAGGTCTTTCCCGAGGCAAATCGCCTCCCCGTTCTGAACCGGAAGCGTGACTGGAATCGGCCAGAGGGTGCCATCGGCCAGGCGCATCTCTTTCAAGACCCGTTCGTAATCGGCCCGGCCCATGAAGCGGTCCAAGGGTGAAAACGCGCCGACCGCCAGAAGTTCTACATCATTCAGAGAACGATCCGACAGCTGAATGAAGGGGAGGACGTTTGCCTCACGGAGTTGCACCGTACGTTCTTCCTCTGAGAGAAGCAATTGGACTAGACGACCGCCGTAGGGTTCCAACAACTCTGTCACAAGATCCTCTTTTGCTTTGTTCATGATTAGATGATCCTTAATTGAAGACTGTTCGTTTCGATTCCGTCTGTCGCGAGATGCAGTTGGAGCGACATTGTAGGCTGGCGTGCTCATGCGTTGCCAAGCCCATCTTAGGTGGTAACGACAGCACTAGAAACGGGCTATTTAACGTTACGATCACTCCAATTCACCGTGATCACACGGTCAACTTGTACGTCGGGAAGTGTCTGCAATGAACCATCAGGCCAGGCGACTATGAGTGAATCGACCAGGGTTTTCTGGCCCAGTCCGAAATATACGCGGTAGTGGCCTTGGGAGAATCGAGCGTTTTCCGCATGCCCCACTTCCGCGACCAGTTTGTTAGTACCCATTGGAATGGTCACGCGAGCACCCAGCCCCTGATGATTGCCTGGAGGGCCAATCAGATCGACCTCCAACCAGTGGTTATGATGATTCGTATTGGTGAACCCCATGGCGACCCAACGTCCTCCGAACGGGCCGATCTGAGAAGGCGTCTCGCCCATGAGCCGTGCCATCCAGGGTGCCCATCGTCCCTTGTTCGCAAGCAGATTTGTCGCCATGATGAGATCGCGTGTGCCATCGTTGTTGAGGTCCGCCCAGCTGATGATGGTTCCAAAGGACTTTTTCAGGGTGTAGGGACAGAGGCTACGGCAGGTCCAGCGCAATTCACCCTTAGTTTCGTAGCGCCCTTCGGCAGTCCGCCTGAAAAGACCATCAGGGACCGAGTAGAGTTCTAGAGTCCCATCGTTGTCCACATCAACCCAGCTTGCAGCAAGGCTTTGCTGTGGAAGCCCGAGATCGGACGGGCGGGCAACGGAGAACGTGCCATTAGTGGATATCAAGAGTCGACTCTCCGAGGCCGACTCGATGAATACGTCTACATGGCCGTCTCCATTGATGTCGCCGAGGTGTAAGCCGGCGGTTTCAAGATCATTCTTGAAGGCGGCGAGCTGTTGTACATCGAAATGTCCGTTCTGATTCTTGTAGATAAAGATCCCTTGTTCGTCATCTACCCAGAGCAAGTCGAGATAGCCGTTGTCATCAACATCGAGCCACGAAAACTTACCTTCCGTCGTAAGGACCAATCCTGCCTCCTTTCCGACATCAGCAAAGGAGCCGTTTTCGGTTTGTTTGAGGAGTTGACTTTTGAATTCTCCTCTCCCGCAATTGATGAAGAGATCAAGACGGCCATCGTGGTCGAAGTCCACCCATCGTGTTTGGCGTCCTGGACATCCGCGCTTATCCGGCAATACGGACTTGCCGATATCCGTCATGCTGCCGTTGTTCTGGATGAATAATTCGTCCCATACCGTAAGCGGTTTGTTTTTCAACGTTCCAGAAAGTGCGCCACGCGCGATGAACACGTCCATTTGCATGTCGCCATTGTAGTCGGCCCATACCATCGCATGGCGGTCACGCATGTAAATTGAGAAATCGGCGGCGGGTGGTGAAATGTTGTATGCGCCGACATGAATGTTCGGCGGAGCGATCTCTTTCTCCAGATGAAAATGGATCGGCACGGCGTCTTGAGTCGGTTTGAACACAAAATAGCCGTTTCGACCTCCGGAGAAGTGAATGATGGTGCGAGTGACTCCGCCTGGTAATGACTGCGGTTCGATGCTGACAGTATAGTCAAACGAGGACTGGAGTGTGACCTCTGTGAGTAAGTCGATGGTGCCACTCACTGAGATCGGCGCCGAGCCACCTCCAAGTTCATGCGCGCGAACGACGAGATCGGTGCCGCGCCAGTTGACATACAGGCCCGGTTGTTTGGGAAGCGGCTCGTCTGGGGATAAAGCAAGTCCCGGGAAGTTGTGGTCTTGGTCTAGGCCCCATTGTGATAACGAATCTTTGAAGTGCATTGAGCCGAGATTCAACAGCAAATTCTGTTGAGCCGAATGATGCGTTGTAAAGATGTCGAGCAATTGATCACCATTCGCATCGACGATGCCGAGGTCGTGGAGGTTGTACGTTTTTAACTCGATCTTCTGCTGTTCAAAGTGATCAGCTGTTTCGACTGAAGGTGAACAGTGTGCTAAAAGGATTGCGCAAACGACCGCAGCCAACGATCGTCCGAGGAGTGTTAGTGCCGGCCGAGGCCGCTTCGGTTCCTTGATCCAACGTGGCCTTGGAACTGTCATGAGATGGAGTGTATGCACGGGCAATACGGATTTGCGAAGCGCATAGGCCACATCACCACGTATAACCCACCGCTTGAGCAATGGGGGACACGGCCCGTCTCAATAGCCACTTTTCCAGTTGTCCTACGTCTCCTTTCGCGTCTCCAGATCCACCGACCTTCGTGTCCAACAAGCTGCGATCGATGCTGATGGTCAGGTAGTTTTCGATCTGCCCGATTAATCCTTCTCCCTTATTGATGTCTTCATAGCGAACCAACAGCCCGCCGACCTTATCGCTGCCACTCAGAAATCCCTCCATCAGTTGCCGCCAAAGCGAGCCAAATTCAGTCGGGGTAAAAACCGGCCTGTCCGGCCACATGTAGTAACAATCGCGCCCAAAGCCGACATAGGACCGGTAGGAGGCCAAGGGATTGCGATAAAGAAACAGGAAGCGGGCCTTAGGATATAACCAGCGCAGGTAGTAGGCATGTTCTATCCCGAGCCGCACTTCTTTTATTCCCCAGCGTGAAGCACCTGCTCGTCTGGCTGGTTCCGCAAACATCGAATCGAAGAGCGCACGGTGACCGCGCCACAGATCATTCACCGGGGGGTACAAGTTAGCGATCCACTCACTCTTCAACGGGGCTGTATTAGCGGCATTGTAATAGTACCGCGACGGAGGCCAGTCCTCTCTGAAGGGGGTTACCGTTTGAGCCAGATGCTGGATGATTCCGCAAACATTATAAGGTTCACCCCAAACCAGTAGGCTGGAATCCGATAGGCTGGAGTCCGATATGATCAACCGCTGTAAGAGCGTTGAACCTGTGCGCCATCCTGTAGAGAGCAGGAATATGGGGGATTCATCGTCGTCACCGGCATCAACCGAGCGCAACTTCTCGAGGTGATGTAGCCCGGACATGATGCTCGGTTTGGCCGACAACGCCTGTTCATAGTCAGCTTTCGCCCCGCGAGTGCCCACGAACGCCTTTCGAATAGTCTCTATTTGTGATCGGAGGAACATTGCGTAGGTCCTTTATTTACGAGGGCCGTCGTGTCGTTGTTCCGGTAACATTCTGATTGCGGCTATCCGGCTCTGTGGCGAATAGCGTCAGGCCTTTGATCGAGGAACGGATGCGGCGCATCATCAACTCGGGCGTGATAGACCGACGGTGTCGAGGTCCGCAGAGACCGGGGGGACAGCCAAGGTCGTCATGCCTTCACCGGTAAAACCCGAACAGTTGCCTGGGCCGTGGAGTCAGTAACAAGGCCTAGCGTACCATTGATCCCTGATGATGCAACGAGTTATGAGAAATCGGCGATGGTGGGGATCACGAGTGAGGCGGTTCTCATTCCGTAATCTGTTCCGGATTGCCAAGAATTAACACTTTTTACCCCGCCTCATCTTGGCGGACGCGGGAGTACTGGTTGTCGTGGTCAACCCGCGACAGGTGCGGGATAAACGACCTATGGAGATGTCATTACTTCCGTCCTCAGGCAAGGGAAGGTCTGATTAATTGACGTTTGCGCTCAGAAATCTATTCATGGGTTGATCAACACAGGCACGCAGGGCGGGCTTATGCCTAAGCAACGTAATAACGGTCACGTGTAAGGCCTTGTTCGGTTATTTGGGCGGACAGTAATCAAATTTCTCAATTAACAGTCTGTCGCGATGTCGAACGAGGTCAATGGACTCTTGGTCGTAGTAATCGGTGCTCGACAGTGTCCTTTGAGATGTATTGGTCTTTGGTGATTTAAAAATCAGTTCCCGTTCCTTGCTTGTAAGTGGTCGCACGTTTTCAACGGCCTCACAAAAGGTGTTCTCCAGCGCTTCTTGTCTGATGAAATAATCGATGTAACAATTGTCACGGTCGAACTGAACGAGATCATCGAAAGTGGAAATGAGTCGAGGCGTCTGTAACTTTTCGGCATTACGGCAACAGAGGTACAGATACCTGTAGGTCATAAACCCGCACAATGTGGTGATGGTTGTGTCGCCATAACCCTCACCCAGATATCGGCTATTATTTGGATTGTGTATGAGTTTTAACCACCTGCGAAATGATTCTACATTGTCGGATCTATCATACACACTGCGCCATGTTGTGACGTCCTTCGCTAATTCATTCACATACGTTTGATAACTGTTCCGTGGACTCTTGAG
>JBKKBQ010000028.1:0-4835 GCA_046714015.1 Nitrospira sp. | reverse complement strand
CTGCTGGCCACAAGGGTGACCACATTCTTATTTTCAGACGTCATCAACAGCAGTCGTGTCGACGCCACTCGGTATTGTTCAGCAATGATGGAGGGCGGCGCCCACTTTGCGATTAAGTGAAAGCCTTGGGAGAGGCTCGTGGGTGGCGCACTTTTAGTACGGGATCCGGCGCCTATCCATTTCTTTCCATACCCATAAGATGATGGAGCACGCCCGGGATTCCCGACACCGGTGCTTGGTCCAGCAAGGAGTGCTCGTGTCCGCTTCGAACCCACTCCAACCGTCCTGTTGTCGAAGGGAGGGATCGATGCGATGACGGGAAGGCCAAGATAGCTTTCGACTTCCTCCGGACGGCGGAACCCGGGTTTGAGAAGCTCCAGCCCAATGACCCCTCCAAAACCGATGGTACAGCCCAGTGCAAGCCCTCCAACCAGAAAATGGATGAGCGTCGGTGGTTCTTCGCCAATGGGTACGTTTGCCGGCTCTATGACTCGATACTGCTCTCCAAACTGACGACTCTCATAATTCTCCAAAATTCTTGCATTTGTCCGCTTATCAAGAAGAGATTGATACCCCTTCTGGAGGTTTTCATAGTCTCGGACTAGAATTGTGAGACGTTGTTCTGCAGCCGGTATACGTGCGACATGGGCTTCAAGTCCCTTGATCTGCCGAACGGTATTGGTCTGTTTTTCCTTGAGGAAGGCCATCTCACTTTTTAGTTCATTGCGCTCCTTCATCAGTTCTCTCAAGAATGGATCGATAGGCCTATGGACAACCCGACCACCGTTCTCAACCCGCCTGTCTACCGTTTCGCCCACAGCCGGTTGTTTGCTATCAGCTAATCGTGGCTCCGACTCCAATCGGCGAATTTCCTCTCGGAGGAGCACCACATCTGGATAGTTCTCCTTGTACATTCCCAAGAGTTCATTCAGCTTTTGCTTCAATTCCCCTAATTTGACACCACGAGGGTCGAGTGGTCGGGTCTCACTCATTCGCCCGCTCCTCTCAAGTGGAACCACATCAGTTGACCCGAGATCAGAGAATTCCCTGATCGCTTTTTCCAAAGCTGTAAGCCGTTCCCCCCCCTTATTCAGAGATTCACTGGAAGCCGTAAGATCGGCCTGCAACCGATCGAGAGTACGTAGGTTCGCTTCCATCTGGCCCGGCAATTCTCCGATATGATCCTTCTTGAAATCCGAAATCGCCTGTTCCTTGGCCTCAAGTTCCCCCTTCACCCGATTGAGCTCTACAGACAGAAACTCGGTGGTCGTCTCTATCAATCCTTCTCGACGCTTCGCATTGTCCTCCTGCAGCTTGACAACGAGAATAGCCGCGACAGCTTGGGCCATATGGGGATCAGAGTGTTGGTAAGAAATCGTAATACCGAGGCCCTCTTTGGGTCGTGCAACGGTAATGGCTTTTCGAAGACGTTTCATCAATGATTCCGCTGTTGCATCTTCGCTGTCCGGATACGGCTTCATATCCTCAATGATGGGCATCAAGACGGATTTATTTGTAAGAGCGAGCATTACCTGTTGCATGGCCATATTCGCGTGGTCTTCGAACGCTCTTCCCTCTGCCCCTCCCAGGCCTTTCACGTAATCCTTCGACACTTTCGGGCTATCGATTGTCACAACGACAGTGGACTTGTATATCTTGGGGAAGATCTTCCAAACTCCGTAGGCCAGGGGCAGGCACAGGGCGATGCTTAGAAAGATCCACCACTTTCTCTTCAGCACTATCCTAATCAGATCTTCTTGAGTCAGCGATTGCATGCGAGTGACCTTCTCATTCTTTATTAGTAGAAGGCTTGAGCTAGGCTCAGCTGGGCAACATGCTTTTCGTAAGCAAAATGCGCCCCGCCGAATACGTTATCGACGTTTTGATAGCTATAGGTCAGTGTGAGAAAGGTCTTACCGGTGGTTCGATACAGAAAACCCGCCGTTCCTCCCACAGTGGTCCAGGAGAGGGCATTTTCGGAATTCGACCCATACTCGTTGGCGACGCTATAGTTTGCTTGAAGCAGACCGGCCAAGTCACGGATCGGGGTATTCTGAGTCATGTTGAACGACACCGAGTGATTGAGCAGAGCTGCACTTCGGAACTGGAACGAAGGGGTAACACTGGATCGGTATGCAAGCGTAAGCGATGTTGTGGCGTCGCTCCAGAGGAGCGCAAGACTACCTATCGGTGCAATCATTGAGATGGGCGCCCCATTGGATTGCCCTGACAGAAGCTGAGCCCCACCAGTCGCGTTGAGGCTAATGGTAGGGGTAAACCTGTGAATCCAGCCAAGGGTACCGCCCCTTGCGCTAAACGCCCCCAGTCTGCCTTGGTCGAATTCATTCCCCGTGAAGTCTACCTTCACGTCATCCTGAAGGGAGACCTTCACTAAGAGACCAGCGGTGTAGGCGTGAACGTCCTGGTTGATCAGCGTAGCGGCCTGCGGGACTGGCGATGCCCCATAGTGGATAAAACTGTTCGAATAACTGCCAGCCAAATTGATAGTCCTGTTGAGCGGAAGCTGGAACATGGTGTTGACGCTATTGGAGGTTGTCTTACTACGGGTTGCCTGAAAGCCTGCCACCAAGGGATTTGCCTGTTCACCGAATTGGCCTCCTAGAAGAAATGCGGGTGGCTGAGGGCTGTAAAAAAACGTATCGGACACGGTCCATGTTGCCCCCGGCCTCCATTGACTTACCAGATCGCTCATGTCCAGAACCATACCGGCATTCGCGCCCACGTAACTCAGTCCGGAATTATTCACGTAATAGCTGCCGACCGCTGCCGCTACCACGTTCACCTTTACCAGCTTTTCGCGATCGGCATACAACCCTCTGACTTGGGGCATGACTGTCGTGACAATATCGTCTGGACTTACTCCTTGGAGCTGGCTCTTCGGTGCAAAAAACACATTGCTGTCGTATCGCTCGGAAACTTGGACCGAGGGAATTAGGATCAACCTATCCACTGCACGAATCGAACTGGGGTCGGTCGCCCCGCCATACTCCGTTCCTGGAATAGTCGGCATTCCTCCGCCCATTCCACCCATCTGTGCCTGACTCAGCGAACACGATCCAAAGCCCATCCCAAGAATGATGCTTGCCATATGGGCAAGTAACCATCTTCCACTCAACTACGGCACCACAATGACATCGCCGCTTCGCAGAATGAAATTTCCCGGCACGGCGGTGCCCTTTAGAATGTTGTCATAGTGCACAGGAATTTCGATCTGACGTTTCTTTTCATGCCCTTCGGAACCAGTACTCACATTGCGCAACACCTTGATCTTGTTCTTGCTCGCAAAGGGTGCAAAGCCCCCGGCCAACGAAATCCCCTGCATCACGTTGGCATAGGACTTCAGCGGATATTTCCCCGGCCTCACGACCTCTCCCAAGACATAGATGAAATAGCTGTTGACCTCCTTCACTTGAATCGTGACAATCGGCGAGGAGATATATTCCGTAAGCCGATCGCCGATACGCTTCGCTAAAACGTTGGCAGCAAGACCGGCAGCCGGCATATCCCCGATCAGCGGCATGGTGATCGTACCATCGGGGCGAATCGTCACCTCGCCTGACAGGTCAGGACTCTTCCAGACCGTCACCTTCAGCACGTCCTCCGGTCCGAGGGCAAATTCGGACGGCGCGATCAGGTCGACTTCGAAATCTCTCCTTGTTTCGGCGCATCCCGCCATCCCAAGTGCTACGGTAGCTACGAAAATCCAGTAAGATATGATGCGCATGCCATGCCTACCTCTGGTGATAGTCATCATCAATTCTCTCTAACAGTCTCCCCTCACATCTCTGATCAAGGCTGCCCGGAGCGTCGCGTAATCAAGTGTGAGCTCGGCAAATTGTCTTTTCAGTCGTCGATGTTCATCCTCCAATGAACGTAACCGCTCTTTCTCATCCGGTTGTCGCTCCTCCGCAAACTTCGCCCGCCACCGGTATAGGGTGCTTATGGAAATCCGATATCGACGAGAGACCTCTCCCGCTACTTGACCAGCGTCTAGTTCCGAGACCATGGCTTTTATTTGATCTTGCGTAAAGCGGACTTTGGGCATGACTATCGGGTTCCCTGTCGTCGCCGCACATCCGTAGAAGGAGTGGAGGGGAAAAAGGAAGATTCACTGCGCGGGCGCAACGTCGTCGGTTTCTATGCGAATGAGGACAGCTCGCTGAAGGAGGGAGGCGCGGATCACCAGCCCATGGTGACTCGCTCGTCGTACGAGTTGGCCGCGGAGTCCGACCAGCGGACCTCGTATCACTTCTACCCATGCGCCTTCAGTAAAGTAATCGCAGGGTTCCATCAAAGGGTTGACCGACGAAACTTGCTGGAGAACTGCGATCTCTTCGGCTGGAATGGGTTCTGGTCTCAAGATTCCGACAATACGCGCGACGCCCGGTATTTGTAGAACGGCAAGACTCCTGGCTAACGCAAAGTTGGCAAAGCAATACCCGCTGAATAGTGGAAGCGTCGTCCACACTTTGCGGTCGGACCATTGGCGGCATTGCTTACCCAACGGAAGCAAGGGTTCTATTCCCACTGCCGACAGTCGGTCCCGGACCTGTTTCTCGTGGCGAGAATGTGTCTGAAGGACATACCATTGGCAATCCATTTTCGATACTGTTACCTGTTCTAACTCCGGTACTCTTACCTGTGCGTCCCGTGCAGCGGGCTTTTCTTTGCAGGTAGTGCTCATAGCTTCGCCCCGTGAGTCCCAGTCTTTGTCATGAAAATCCTGCTGTTCGGCAAGAAGCAGGACTGAATCGCCCTACTAGTGGCCCGTAACAATTGATGCGGGAGTAATTCGTCGCGATGGATCGAAGTAT
>JBKKBQ010000027.1:0-2880 GCA_046714015.1 Nitrospira sp. | reverse complement strand
CCGACTACATCCGCAAGCAGACCCTGGTCAATGCCGAGCGGTTCATGACCGCGGAGTTGAAAGAACTGGAAGAACGTGTCACCGGAGCCGATGTCAAGTTGATCGCTCGTGAGCAAGAGGTCTTTGTTCAACTTCGCTCACGGTTGGCGAAAGAAGCCCATCGATTGGATGCCATGGCGACGGCCATTTCGCTCATCGATGTCGTAGCCGGATTGGCTGAAGCCGCCGCCCTGCTCCGATACTCGAAACCAACGGTCACGGAAGGGGGCGCCATCACCATACTGGAAGGTCGCCACCCCGTGGTTGAACGACTCTGTGCTGAATCGGTATTCATTCCGAATGAGACCATGTTGGATCTGGAAATGAACCGGCTGCTGATCATCACTGGACCAAACATGGCCGGCAAGAGCACCTATCTCCGTCAGGTCGCACTGATTGTGCTGATGGCTCAAATCGGCAGCTTCGTACCGGCCGCAGAGTCGCATATCGGATTGGTGGATCGCATTTTCACAAGAGTGGGAGCCTCGGATAATCTGGCCGGAGGCCAGAGTACGTTTATGGTTGAAATTGTCGAGACGGCAAATATTCTCCAACACGCCACTCAACGCAGCCTGATTCTGTTGGACGAAATCGGTCGCGGCACCAGCACCTACGACGGCCTGAGCATCGCCTGGGCGATCGCAGAGCACATCCATGACCGAGGGCGATTAGGAGCACGCACGTTGTTCGCCACCCATTACCATGAGATGACACAGCTGGGGCAACAACGGACTGGAATCAAGAATTATCGCGTGGCCGTTCAGGAGCGCGGCGAGGACGTCGTGTTTCTCAGAAAAATCGTGGCGGGCAAAGCCGACCGGAGTTACGGCATCCACGTCGCTAAACTTGCCGGGCTCCCCGCCGAGGTCATTCGTCGGGCGCAAGCGGTGTTATCGCAACTTGAACAACCGGACTCGGCTCGTTCTGAGTGGATTCAGGAACAGCCCTCACTGACGTCCGATTCCCTTCCCCTGCCTCATCCAATCATTGAGGAAGTCAAGCAGATCGACTTGTTCTCACTGACACCGCTTGATGCATTGAATCGCCTTGCCGAGTTGCAACGCATGGTGAAATCAGATACCGGCGATCCATCTGATCGATAACCCTATCGATCGGATGGTGGAGCCCCACGGTTTCACAGCCGTGGCTTTCTGCGTAAGCGGGTGAAAATGAAACGGGCGGCGTTCCCCGCAGGGAAGGCCGCCCGTTCGCATCTAGCAATCGCCTTCAGTGCGCCCGATTATATTGAGCGGTTGAATGAATCAGGCCGCCCACAGTTTTCCCGCCGGGAAGCATTACATCATACTGCATGCCTACATTGCTGCCATCGGGCGTCACCGGGGAGCTATTGAGACCAGCCATGCCCTTTGCACAACCCGATTCAAATTCGCTTTTCCCGGCACATTCCTTAAGGCGAAGCGCGGAAATGCTCAGAGGCTTACCCACCGAACCAGACACCTCGGGAATCTTCTTCACCGATGAAATCACCCGATGATTCTGTTCGGTTTCCGTGGCGACGAATTCGATCAAGTCCGTCGTGCTGCCGGGCGGCACTTCCTTCGCTGCCGCGGGTCCGGCATGAAGCCGGCCCATCTTCTTCAGCTCCTGCCATGCAGACTTATCGGCATAAAACTTCAGCGTTTTGCCTGGATGAACTTTTTGCCAGTATAACCCGCTCTCCGCATTCCCACCGAAGACGGCCGTGTTGATCCACACCGCTTCATCGTAGGGATCAAGGACGATCACCCGACCCTGAATGGTGGTCGGTTTGCTCATGTCGCCCCACTCGAATCGCTCTTGAAATGACTCAATGGCCGAGGCAGTCGAACCCATACCGCCGACCAGCGCCACGGCTGCCAGAACGGCTGCACCTCGCTTCTGCAACATCATGTTCGCGTCCTCCTTACAATAACATCTTCCGCGTTGAGAGTGTCTAGTCCTTGATCACCTTGAAACCGGTGATGGTTCTGCCGTCCAGCGTGACCTCCATGGCGACCAATTCTTGAGAGGCTTTGATGATTTGATCCATCAGGGCTTTATCCTTCACCGCAAGACGAACCGTCGTGGCTGCATGATACCAGCCTGAATAGGCTGAATTTTTCTCGCTACCGCCGGCAAAACCCCAGGCGCAACAACTGAACAACGGATCAGGCGGCTTCACGTCCAGCATCGTGGATGATCGGCCCCCAGACGTGCCGGATCCCGGCTCTCCCGTATTCCAATATTGTATCCCGAACAGAAGTTCTCCATCCGGGTTATCCGCCCACTGCGACCAGACTCGGCCTTGCAATGTCTTCGTCGCTTCAGCCTTTAGGGGTTTCCCTCCGACGATGGCATCAGCGATGCCTAGCTTGTCTATGCCCCCGTCAGCTAGGGAAACCTCGGCTGCCAACAAGCCGAACCCCGAAAATACCGCCACCGCAGCTAGAAGGACAGTCCTTTTCATACGAAATCCCTCCTTCGTCAAATTGAAACCGATAGTTCGATGCGATTCGTACCCAATGCTTGATATGGCTGATCAAAGTCTTGAGAAACTTCAGCGTTCTTCAAAAGGCTACTCACGAAAAGCGAACGGTAAACCGTCCGGATAGTACCGGAACGGTACTGAAACTGCGATGTCCTGTCAAGGAAATGTTTGACGGATTCCGACCTAGGGCAACTTGTGAAAAATGTGATGAATAACAAGCTGTTGTGACATTCATTCAATTAGTCATCTTGTGCGTCAACGGGCGGTCAAGAAAAGTTTGCGCTTAACTCCCCCGCTTGACGCGTAGAAAGAGGACCCAATCCGGTTAACGCAATACTGTCGCCGGCAAACAAGTTCTGTGCGGTCTGAAATAC
>JBKKBQ010000026.1:0-5496 GCA_046714015.1 Nitrospira sp. | reverse complement strand
GGAGGATGCGCAGGTGGTGCGATACGTGAGGCTGCGGGCAGCCTAACTCACGCGCCAGGTCCGTGACGCATTTTTCTTCGGCCAGCAGCGACTCGAGGATCCGCAGCCTTGTTTCATCAGCCAGCGCCTTCAGGACGGTGGCGCATTGGCGCGGGCTCAATAGATCGCGTTCCGAGGCAGACTTCATCAGCAACAGGCTCCATCCGGCGAACAGGTGACAGCTTCGCCGCCAACGCGCTCACCGGCTCGATTCAACATGACGAAATGGGGCTGATACCCCCCGGTCTCTAGAACGGCCACCGTCTTGGAACAGATTTCCAGCGGCTCGCCGCGGCGATAGACATGGTGATCGTCATCGGCCACTTCGAGAAAGGGGCCGGCCAGCAATGCATAATGGCCTTGCCAGGTGCATGGAGCGTCGGCTGGGAAGACGGCACTCCAGCGTGAATCCTCGTTGTAGAGTTGGACGGATTCGGCGGTCAGGAGGAAGTGTTCGGCGAAGGGAGGAGTGCTCAGCAACAGTGCCTCTTCCGTCGTGATCGGCTGCGGAATGCCACGCCAGTACGTCGTGCCTCGTTCATCCACAAGCCGGCTGAAGGGACCGCGAAGGGTGGCGTACCGGACCGTCGAGTCGTTCGGTGTCGTAGGCAGCTTGTAGCCGGTCAACGTGACGGAAAAGAAATGAATACCGTCGATGACGCGCCAGGGTGAAAATTTCACCAGATGCCCCCCGAGAAAACCGGCTGCCGTCATGCCGTTCATGTAGTCAGTAAGTGTCAAGGCGCCGGATAAACAATCTCCCCATTTCTGTGTGTCGTGGACAAGGTACTGGGGCACGATTTGATCCGACACGATGTCGGAGATGGTGAACCGTCCGCCTGGCTTGGCGACCCGATACATTTCCTGAAACACCTTCCGCTTATCCGGCGCGAGATTGATGACGCAATTCGAGATGATCAGATCGATCGTGCCGTCTTGCACCGGCATGGCATCGGCCAGGCCTTTGCGGAATTCCACATTCGATGTGGGATAGCCGAGATTCGCGGCGACGAGCGCTGCATTCTTTCGGGCAATTTCCAGCATCGTATCGGTCATGTCGATCCCGATCACGCGGCCGGTGGGGCCGACCAGGCGAGATGCCTCGAAACAGTCGATCCCGCCGCCAGAGCCGATGTCCAAGACCGTCTCACCAGCCTGCACCGTCTTGAGCCCGGCCGGCGTGCCGCAGCCATAGGAGATCTTGAGAACTTCTTCGGGAATGAAGGTCTTCAGATGTCCCATATCGTAGGTGGTGGGGCAGCACATCTGCTCGCCCGTGCTGGCGGCTCTGGCATAACGGTCGCTGACTTTTTGCGTGATTTCATCAATGGGCATAGCCGGCCTCGGACTGGTCTGACGAAGATATGGTCAGCTCTATGTACCAATCCTGCCTACACCGGGTCAATCGGGATATTCGGAAGGGGCGAATGTACCGAAGTCATTCAGCTATGGGCGTGGTCACCCTTCATTGAGAGATGTCGGTTCTTGGACTGAAATCTTACAGCCGGCCGGGCATGGTTAGGAATGTGCGTTGATCTCGATAGCCTAACGGGTGGGTCGGACTCCCATTGAACGAACAATCGTTGATTGTACGTTGCCGTGGTGTATTTATGGGAGGCTGAGTTCGGAAACTTTTCGCAGCGCTTCGAGCAATGTGAGGTCAAACTTCAGACGGTACAGGTTGAGTTGCAGAGCCTCGAAGGTCTCTCCTTGCGCCCAGTAGTCGGGAAAGTTTGGCAAATAGCCCAGCCACTGCTTCTCCTCGTCCAAGTAGAAACATTTGATGGCTTGCATGGGGCACCTCGTCTCTGAGCTACGCTCCTGATTCGCCGAAGAGCCGTCCCGACCTTCTGGGGGCGCGAATATATTCCAATACGCACTTGTCGATGGGTCAAGAATACCCATGGAACCAAAGTCTGTGGCCGATCAGCGAGAATTGGAGAGATCATCGATTGCGTCGAGTTCTGTCTCGCAACGGTATGGGGCAAGTGGTGTGAGATAGTCCGGGATTGAGGTCGGTAACGTTCAGCGATTGCTGATCATCGCAAACATGAGCTGTTCCACCCGGGCTCGGCGCTTGAGCTGGGCGCGCGACATGGGGCGGGACACCGTGGGGATGTGACGGGGTAGCGTGGACGTGTGATTATGATGCCGGTCGTGTTCTCCCTTCCCGTATGGGTCGTCTTCTCTGCTGGGGTCCCGGTAGGGGTCCTGTTCTGATTCTTGGGCGATGAGATCTTGGTGCAGTTGCCACAGCTTGATCTGCAGCTCTTCGAACGACTCCCCATAGGTCTCTTGCTCCTGGTAGCCTTCCAGGTAGCCGCGCCAGCCGTCTCCGTCTTGCACGATGATATATTTTGTGGAACGCATTGGGAAAGTATAGCTGGACATTTCATATGCGCAAGTGAAGAGAGGAAATGGACTTTTTAGAATTGCGATCTGAGCAAAGTAGTAAGAAAGCCGATGGGTTAAGCCTATATCATTCCTTCCGTGGCCAATCTATTTAGATACCTGCTCTTAAAAAAGTGATCCTTCAATGGCTGTGAACCAAGCTTGCAGATAAATTCCGATTCCGCATCGCCTCTTGAGGCAAACGCTCGACACGTTTGACCAACGGCTCGTCGTTGGAGTTGTCACGCCGATTGTCCTGTGGATGGGACTGCCAAATTCTCTTAAAAAATCGACAAGAACGGCTTTCATCGCTATTTTCATTCAAGCGTTCAACGTTCCCACTTTACACACCGATCGCGTGCAGAGAGGAGCTAGGACATGATGCCAACCCAAACACCGACGGATGAACAGTTAAAAGACCAGGCGATCAGGCAAGCACTAATGGGCGATACGGTTGGGGCGCGACAGACTGTCAGTGGGATGGTCGACAGACGGTACTTGCGAGAGGCCTGGCAAATGATGCTGTTCATCGAATCGGAGCGGGGCAATGTCCGGGCGGTGAAAGACACGATCGTTTCATGTCCTGATCCGTCGCTCTTCGCCAGTCACTTCTATCTTGAACTGCCTCAACTCTTCGTCAAGGCCGGAGATCGGTCCGGAGCCATCGAAATTGCCAAGGCCATGGGCGATGCCGGAGTCTTGCCGCTCATCGGCATTGTGGCCCATCTGGCGGAGGACGGTGATTTTGTCGGGGTGCGAGAAGCGCTCTCTCATATCGATGAAGATTTGAGAGCGATGATACTGCGCAAGGTGAGTGCCTATCAGCCGAAGATCCAGCGACTCAATGGACTGAATCTGGTGGCGAACCAAGCTGCCGAAGCCGATTCACTGGCTGCCTGATCGTTTCCTCACCGTAGTCCTTCCGCACAGCTCTTACGCGGTCTCTCTCTGCTCTCTTTACTCTTGCCCGCGACCTGCCTAGGCTATCTCAGGGAGCTCGACTTGCCCACCATCGGTCATCTATACTCGATTCGTTTTGATCCGTGTCACTACTCTTGTCCTTGTAATTCCCCTTCCCCGTGAATGATCTGACTCAACAACTCAACGAACGGTTCGGGTTTGCGACGTTTCGTCCAGGCCAGGAGGATGTCATTCGCGCCGTGTTGGCGGGGCGTGATGCGATGGCGGTCATGCCGACAGGGCAAGGGAAGTCGCTTTGCTATCAATTGCCGGCGACTCTCCTGCCAGGGCTGACGCTGGTGATTTCTCCGCTCATCGCGTTGATGCAAGATCAGGTGACGGCCATGAGGCAGCGAAAGATTGCGGCGGCGGCGTTTCACTCCGGGCTCACCGGGGTTGAGAAAAGCCGCGTGATGCAGGATCTTCAGCAGCGGCGAGTTCAGCTGCTCTATCTGGCACCGGAACGAATGCAGCATGAGGGGTTTCTCCAACTCTTGCGTTCTCTCTGGGTCTCGTTGCTGGTGGTCGACGAAGCGCATTGCATTTCCCAGTGGGGACATGATTTTAGACCCGATTATCTCAAGATCGGCCGTCTCCGCCGGGAACTCACGAATCCTCCCTGCCTGGCCCTGACTGCCACGGCTACCACGCGTGTGCGAATGGATCTGTGCCAACGGCTGTCGCTTCGCGATCCGTTCCGATTAGTCGCCGGTTTTCGTCGAGCGAATCTTGCCTTGTCCGTCCATCGTTGTCGATCTCGTCAAGAGAAACTGGAGGTGCTGGAGCGCTTGGTCTGCGATACAGAGAAGGGCACGATCCTCGTCTATTGCGCGACCCGCCGGGCGGTGGAGGAGGTGGCGGCATGGCTGGGACACACTCACCCTTCAGTCGGTTACTACCATGCCGGCCTCTTCGATGAGGAACGGCGATGCATACATGATGATTTTCGCCGAGGGACGTTAAGAATCTTGGTCGCGACAAATGCTTTCGGGATGGGCATCGATAAGCCCGATGTCCGATTGGTCGCGCATTTCGACATTCCCGGAAGTGTAGAGGCCTATTACCAGGAGGTCGGGCGTGCCGGTCGCGACGGACGTCCCGCTGTCTGCGCGTTGTTGTTCCATGATCGTGATCTGGCCACGCAGGAATACTTCATCGACCAGGCGTCAAAAGATCCAGATGGCGCTGCGCGTGCCGAACGAATGAAGACGCTCCTTCAAGAAATGTTGGGGTATATCTCGCTGCCGACTTGTCGGCAGCTTGCGATTCTAGAGTACTTTAGTGACGAGGCCGAGCCGGTGTTGAGCCCTTGCGGCCTATGTGATCGCTGCCTCGCGCCGGTGCGGCAGCCGAGCCGGACTGTCTCCCACGAAACCGTTGTTTCCGAGAAAGCCGTATTGGAGACCGTGTCCTGGTGTATGGGGCGGTTCGGCATGGGTCGAATCATCGACATTCTGCGTGGAAGCCGTTCAAAAGCTTTGCGGGCCTCCGGCGCAGAACAGTGTCCGACATATGGAATCGGTCGCGCCCAGACGAAGCTGTTTGTGACTCGTCTGGTGAAGGCGCTCATCGACTCCGGCGATCTTCGCATCGAAGGCACGGAGTATCCCACCCTCGATGTGACGCGCCAAGGACGAGAGATGCTGCAAGGGATTCGTGTACCGGCGTTGTCCGAGGCAGGGGAATATCAGTCCGATGTATCGGTGAAGCATCCGCGTCGTGGGTATGGCGCCGTAGAGGTTGCCCCGCAACCTTCACCGCCGGATCGACAGCTTGTTGAACGGCTCAGGCAACTCCGCTCTGAACTTGCCGAGGAAGAGGGCGTCGCATCGTTCCTCATTTTTCACGATAAGACGTTGAAGGCCATTGCGGGCTACAAGCCGGTGACGCTGGCAGCCTTGTTGGAGATTCCAGGCATCGGCGAGATGAAGGCAGAACGGTATGGCCAGCGAGTCTTGGCAGTCGTCAACGGAGATCAATAGCGATCAGCGTTCGGTTGTCCACCTCAGCGCTTCTCTGTCGGGAAAGTGCCGCAACACCAGAAGATCCGGTGTGATGGCATTGAGCCATCACACCGGGTCTTTGGTTAGGCAGTTACGTTAGGTA
>JBKKBQ010000025.1:0-4461 GCA_046714015.1 Nitrospira sp. | reverse complement strand
CCCGCTCATAAACCACGCATTGTCTTCTCATTGTTTATGGCATCGTGCTATTCTCTTTTCGTAGGGTACAGATTATCACGTCCAGGAGGGCCGGCAGCGATGATCAAAGTCTTGATCGTGGACGACGATCAGATGAATTGCGATCTGTTTCAAAGTGTGCTCACCCGTCACGGTTGCCAGGTCATTTCGACGACCAGTGGACGAGAAGGTCTTGATCTATTCCGTGCACACAATCCACGAGTCACCCTGCTGGACCTCCGCATGCCAGAGATGGACGGATTGACCGTCTTAAAGGAAATCCGGGCCATCGACCCTCATGCGTCGGTGATTATCCTGGGCGGTGGAGCAACCGAAATTCAAGAGAATCAAGCACGAGCTCTACGAGCCACGGATTTTATCAGAAAAGGATTGTCGCTGGACGTTCTCGTCGAAGCCGTCACTCGACTCTCAAAGCTACCGGTGCTGTCGACGACCATGCAGCTTCCTCTTGGCAACAGGAATGTCATCGAGCAAATCGATGAGTCGGTCTTGGTCGTCGACGATGAACCGCTCTTGTGCGATCTCTTGGTCCGATTTCTCAGTCTGCGCGGGTATCGGGCGTTTGGCGTCAAAGATGGCCACGATGCGCTGCGGGTAGTCGAAGAGATGCCGCCGGATGCGATCGTGCTCGACCTGATCATGCCTGGAATGCCGGGGCTCGAAGTTCTTCGCGCCCTACGTGACAGGAACTATTCAGGTGGTACCATCATCATGACCGGCAGTCACAATGAGGAGTTGCTTGGAGAAGCTTGGAGCCTAGGCCCTCAGGAGATTCTCATCAAACCGGTCGATCTTGAACGCCTCTTGACCACGATCCAGCTTGTACTCGTCTGCCGCGAGTGCTAAAACGCTTCCTGATGCTCATCAGGAAACGGTTCCTTCGCTCGTGCTTCATCGGCCTGCTATCGACCTCCATCGCACATATGTGGGCCGTTTCGACCCTGTCCGCTCAGGAGACTGTCACCAACGTTCATCACACCCTCTTAGCCGAGTTGATCCCCGCCGCGCATGAGCTTGTGGCGAGCGATCAGATCGAACTGGAAGTGAATCCACAGGTCACGTCGGTCACGTTTACGCTTGCCCATACGCTGCATGTCGAGTCCATAGCCATGCGAACAGACTCGGCCTCGGGTGAGCAGGGAAGCCCGGACGAAGTCATCCCGTTCACGAGCATGCGTTCTCCAGAGACCACGGCGCAGCGTATTGTCGTCTCCATTCCCAAAGACCATGGCCGGAAGGTGACATTGGTCATAAGTTATCGTGGTCAGATCAATGACCCTCCCAGAGAGCCGCGCCACTTGAGATTTGTGACACCCAGTGAGACATCGGGACATATCGGTTTAGAGGGTGTGTACTTGAGCGGTGAAAGCCAATGGTACCCCGATGTCATCGGCTCTTTCAGTACGTATCGAGTGACTGCTCAGATTCCACAGGGTTGGACGGTCGTCGCATCCGGGCGTAAGGAAGGCGAGACGACGAGCGCAGGAAAGACTTCCTCAACCTGGATCGTTCAGGACCAGTCTGAGGCGTTCACACTCGTTGCCAACAAGTTTGTGACGACATCCCGGGAATGGAAAAGTCCGACAGGACAGCGAGTCGAACTCCAGACCCATTTCTTGCCCGACAATGCCGGCCTGGCGGACGAGTATCTCGATGCGACCGCACGGTATCTCGACGCGTATGTCAGGATCCTCGGGAACTACCCCTTCGACAAATTTGCAGTGGTCGAGAATTTTTTTGCGAGTGGCCTTGGTCTGCCGTCGTTCACCCTCCTCGGCAGCGGTAGCATCAAGCGCCACTATATCCAACCCTATGCTCTGGGCCACGAGATCGTCCATTCATGGATCGGCAATTCGGTGTTCAATCGCGACGGTCATGGCAACTGGGTCGAAGGAATGACGACCTACTTGGCGAATTACTACTGGCATGAGGTGGTTCAGGATATCCCGCAAGCCTTCGAGCAAAGGCGAATGATGCTGGACGGGTACAATCTCTATGTGCGGCCTGAATCAGACTATGCGGTGTCCCAGTTTCTGAGGAAGCATGACGAGAAAGACAATGCCATCGGCTACCAGAAATCGGCCTTTGTGTTTCACCTCCTTCGACAAGAAATCGGAGACGAACTATTCTGGCGCGGCTTGAAGACCTTCGTCCGCAGCTATCGCAATCGCCCGGCGGACTGGAAATCGATCGAGGAAGTCTTTTCTCGAGAAAGCGGTCAGGACTTGCAGTGGTTTTTCGAGCAGTGGGTCGAACAGCCCGGTGCCCCACTGTTGTCCTTGCGCGATGTCCACGCTCATCGAGTGAAGGAAGAGGGCGGCAAAGAAGCTTGGCGGCTGACGGTTCAGATTGAGCAGGCCGAAAAGCCGTTTCGGATGACGATCCCCATCCGCATCGTGACGAAGGAATTGACGGACATCAAGTCGATCCCGCTGAGCTTCTCGCAAACGAGCGTTGCCGAATTCGTCCTGCCCGATCAGCCGTTGCGGGTGGAGCTTGATCCATACTTAATGACGTTTCGCCGGCTGACGAGACATCAGCTGCCGCCGATGCTGAACGGCTATGTGACGGATCCGCACAAGACGGTCGTGCGGGCGTTTTCTGACCCTGCGTCGCCGCTGCAGCAGATTGTGTCTCGCATCGCCGATCACGAACTAGCGGGATCGCGTCGAACGACGGTAGTCTCGCTCAAAGAAAATTCCCTTCCCCACAATGGATCGATCCTAATATTGGCAGGAGCCGACCAGCGACAGGCAGTTCAATCCGTGGTGCAGGAGTCTTGTGGTGACCGAATTACTCTTGGAGAGAGGGGTTTCCAGGTCGATGGTCAGGCCTATGATGGGCCGAAGATGGCAGTGCTTTTCTCCTGCCATCGGGCGAATGTGCCGGGCAGCGTCATCACAGTGTTGTATGGTGTGACCTCGGGTGCGGTCGAAAAAGTCTCGCGCTTTCTGTTTTATTATGGGTGGCATAGTTGCGTGATTTTTCAAGACGGAGCTGTGACGAAACGCGAAGTGTGGCAGGGGTCGCCTGATGTGAAGGAGGTCAGGATTGATGCAACATCCTAAGACCCGTGGAATTTTGGTCTGGGGGTTCTGTGCATTGATGGGCATTCCCTCGTTTGCCCTGGCCGCTGATCAACAAAGAGAGTCTGTGGCGTCGGCTCGGTCTACGGAACGGCATCTGGCCAATATCCGCCAGCTGACCGTTGGTCGTCAGAACGCAGAGGCCTATTTTTCGTTCAACGGGACCAAGCTGATTTTTCAATCGACGAATAACTGGATGAAAGATCCGTCCGCCTCTCCACGAAAGCCAGCCGAGTCGGGGCTGGGGTGTTATCAAATGTATGTGATGGATGTGGAACGCGAGACCGTCCGTTTGGTGAGTACCGGGAAGGGGGCGACGACATGCGGCTACTTTTTCCCGGGTGGCAGCCGGGTGCTGTACTCATCCACACACGCCGCCGAGCCCGATTGCCCGCCGAAACCCAAACGGGACGGCGCCTATCGATGGGCACTCGACGATTATGATGTCTATGCTGCCAATCTCGACGGACAGGACATGCAGAGGCTGACGGCGTCACCAGGCTATGACGCCGAGGCCACGATCTCGCCTGATGGGAAGACCATTGTCTGGACATCGGTGAAGGATGGAGATCTTGATCTCTATGCGATGAATCTGGACGGTTCGAACGTTCGTCGCCTGACAGACGATGTCGGCTATGACGGCGGAGCGTTCTTTTCACCGGACAGCAAGAGAATCGTCTATCGGGCGGCCCATCCAACCGATCCGTCCGAAGTGGCAAAATACAAGGAGCTGTTGGCACTACGGCTGGTTGAACCAGGTCAGCTTGAAATTTTTGTCATGAATGCCGATGGGTTGGACAAGAAACAGGTCACCAGGACCGGCGCATCGAATTTTTCTCCGTATTTTCATCCCGATGGTAAACACATCATCTTTTCCTCCAACATCGAAACGAGAGGGGACGGGGGGCGCCCCAGTTTCCATCTGTATCTGGTGCGTGACGACGGAACCGGATTAGAACGGCTCACCATGGAAGGACACTTTAATAGTTTTCCCATGTTTTCCCCTGACGGCAAGCGTCTCGTGTGGGTGTCAGATCGAAATGCCAAAGGGTCGGGTGAATTCAACGTGTTCTTGGCCGACTGGGTGCCGTAAGGCACGGGGATCGGCGATGGGCGATTGGTGATCATTTCCGGCAATCCAGGGGGCCTCGTCGTGGCTCGATGAACGTTCTGACCCAGTCATCCCGGAACAAGACCTCGTCGATGGCCGTGGTCGGTTGTTCCTGCGCCGCGTTAGTCATCAGCTTTCGCGGCTTGGCCCAGTTTGATCTGCCGATCACCAAGTATGTGCGATCGGTGACGATACATCTCCCCTGGGACCAACTCACCGTTCCGT
>JBKKBQ010000024.1:0-8395 GCA_046714015.1 Nitrospira sp. | reverse complement strand
GAGTAAGGCTGCAATGGCCCCATGGTCGAGCCGAAGCTTCGTCGCAATCGAAAGCGGCTGTCCTCCGTTCCATCGCCGTGCCGCCGGCAAGAGAATCTCCTCCTCCAACCCGATGTGCCGGAGCAGTCCGGCTCGAAAGTGATCATAGGTCTGCTGAACCACCTGGCCAGCGGAGGTCACGGCGGTCTGAAGAAGGCGCTCCAATCGCCGATGATCATCTGCGAGAAAGCGCGTTACGGGCCCTGGTTCATAATCTCGTGGATGCATCACTTCTGAGGGGGAATCGCCTACTCTAGCTTTAGGGGGATATCCATGACGGACTCGAACGACAAACACAAGATGGGGCTGGTACCAGACAGACCGTCCCGTGTCAGAACCGGACGATGAGTCCGAGGCGTGGAAGCCAGCATATACATGACCGTTAATTACGCGACTTCATGGAGCCTAGACTTCACCGTCGCCTTGTCTCGTCCGGATGTTTCTGGAGTCTCATGACCTGTTCCGAAAAGCCCGATGATCAACTTCCCCATGCAGGTGGTAAGTCCCACAATTACTAAACCGATAATCGCGACGATTCCGATGCCGACCCAACTCTCGGACGCGGAGAACATAGCTGCCCCTCAGGAGAAACTCATGATGTCCGACATTGTACACCCAGTGGGGAACGCGCGGCGTATCAGTGCCGGACAGCTTGTGCGTAGACCGTCAAGGCGGAGATGAGGAGAATGGTGAAAGCACCGAAGCATGAGGCTGTGAATGAAAAGGGACCGTAGGGTTGGAATTGTGGCCGACGACTCTGCGGAAAACCATGAGACAAAATGTCATGAATGACGCGCCAGCCCCGATCAGTGCGAGCAGAATTTGATCAGAATCCATTGTGCCGACGCACTCCCTCAGCTTACATCACAAAATATCCAAGCCCCACCCCACCGGCCAGCAGGAGGATCACCCAGAGGAACAATCCCTCTCGCGCATCAGCTTGAGCGTCGTCGATTCGACTTTTGAGGGCCGGTTGTGACCGGAGATACCTATCGATCAAATCCTTCGCTTCATGTAACCCAAGGTTCTGCTCCAAACGAACCAGCTTGATGGCTTCGATCATGTGACCTTGCCATAGCGTGGCCATCGCTGTTTGTGGAAGTGTAGGGTTTGGCAGAGGGGCTATCTGGACTTCAGAGATTGGAGATTGTAGAGACGAAAGAGGCATAGGCTTAATCTGAAACACAGCCTAGCACCGTCGTCCGAGCAGCCGAAGAAAAACCGAAGAATTGACGGCACAGCTTGACAGTTCATCCACTGCCCTCTCTTCGTATCTCGCCGTGGTGCCATCGTTTGGCAAATGATTGAGCCGCTGTTCAGGCCGTCAAGAAGTAGAACCGAACAGGCTCGATTTGTTCTCGCTTGAATTTCTTCTCTTGCTTCGTATTTTAGACGCCCGGTCGTAGAATGGTCATCGGAGGTGTGCATGCTTATTCGATTCGTCTCGATCCTGCTTGCTATGGTTACGGGAAGCCTTTTGGATACGGTCGGCTTTGCCGAAACGACCAGAACCACGAAGGAGCTCATAGGGCCCGTTCGGAGCGTGACGATCAAGAAACTTGGCTACTCTGCGACTGAAACCTATGATCGTGCCGGCCACCTCATCGAGGCCGTCATCGACATCCCCCATGCCAATACTACTACCTATTCCCTGTTCCGGTACGACCCGAACGGCCACCTCCAAGAAGAACTCGCCCTTGATCCCAGTGGAAGGCTGATGTTCCGGAAACAGGTCGTCTATGCGCGAGACTCAGAGGGCCGCGACATCGCCTCTGTGTCGACCTCAGATAACGGTGGTTTCCAGCATGCGGAGTTTTCTCAGTACGATCAGCGTGGCCACCTTTGGGAACAACTGTGGGTCAGCCATTCGATCGCCTACAAGAGTCTGTTCGACATCCTTGGCCGGCGCATTTATTCCGCCCGATACAACAAGGGCGAGTTGTTCAGCGAATTGAAGCATCAATATGACGCGCAGGGACGGTTACACGAACTCGTCATGTACAACGAGCAGGGGATTGTGGCCGGTCGTGTGGCGAACAACTACGACGAGATGGGAAGGTTAACGCGAGCGACGACCGAAACGTTCGGCAAAGATCAGCGGCGGACGTGGATCACCACCTATGAGTATGATGACATGGGCAATTGGATCAAAGAGCTGACCGCCGAACAATCTTCCGCTTCACCGAACGCTCAAGTTTCCGCCGTTCCTATCGTGCAAGAACGTCAGATTCATTACTACAGTCTCGCCGAGAACAACGTACCACAGTAAGGGTCGCTCCTCCATCGAGTCCAGCCAGACAATTCGCAAAGCGGGCTCTTCGCGCCTGAGCACCCATAGCCGGACGGGATTGAGACGTTACGGAATCAGCCTATTGCTGTGGAGAATCGAGCTGGACGGTCGTCTGACTCGACACGACTCGCCGACCACATCTGTCTCAGGACCAGCTTAAATGAGGGCGAGTAGTCGCTCAAACAACAGACAGGCTGTGTTCACTGCGAAATGCGGTGGTATGGTGGGAAGGCACAAATCGATCTTTTTGCTGTTGACGGAACGCGCATATGGCGATTGTTTTCTCGATGTGCGTAAGGCCGGGAACTAGAGAAGCGGCTCGTTCGAACTCAAGCAAAGTCACTTTCTTCTGATCGCAGAGCCGCTGAATGAATGGCCCCCAGACCGGTTCGAAATTGTGGAACCACCAACCAGGGGCAACATCACCTCCTGAGCATCCCGTGGAGGATGGTCCTGCCGACATCGTGACCCTGATCGTCTTCCGGCCACAGTCACTCTCACATTGAGAACGCATAGGCGTTATTTCTTGCTTCAACAGAAACATTCGTTCTTTTCGTTCAGAGTTATCCACGATACTCCCAGATCGGATGTTGCTGAAGAACGACTCGCTTAAACTAAAGCAATTCAGATACCTGAACCGATATATCGCTATTTAGCAATGAGTTACGAATCATGCGATGAAAGAGCAATGTATAGAAGTGTATGAACACGCACGCATTGTATTAGTATTGGACACATATATCGATCCGACGTGAAGCCTGTTTTATGGCGAATTGGGAAATAGTCAGCACGAAAGATTAGCCTAATCGCATGTACGGTGAGAATTTAACCTGAGCGCAAAGAAATTTTTCTCGACACCAGTTGTACTAAAAGTAGACAGTTCCTCGCGATTTGTGGAAGCTCTGCCAGGAACTGTTGGCCTCGTTTCAAATCATCCACCACTTGGAATAGGAATAGTACGTAAACCGCATCTACATCTTGTAACATGTTTCTCTGCTGCGGTGTTTCAAAATGAAACACCGCGACTCTTATTCCCAGCAAGGAAAGTTCGACCAGTGAGACACTCAATCAGTGAACTGGTTACCTATTTCTGCAAAAACGACATTGGAATTCGAAGTGTTGTGTGGAGGGCCGGCGATACGAGCTTCCGATGAGCAAGATATAGGTCTTGGAGAAAACAGAACGGTCACAGCCGTGAGACGGAGCTAGCGTTTATTCAGCGACACACCGAATGAAACAGTTCTTCTAGACCGATTGAGGGAGCTGATGCACTGGTTCCAACGGAGTACCTACCGGTGTAGCTTCATGTGACGTCTCGCTTCCACTCTTATGAGCGGAGAATTTTACTTGCTTCTTGGGCCTGGAGCTGGAGGAGAGCGGAGTGGCAGCTGGTACAAACTTGTCTAGCCCATAGGCTCGCAGTTTGCGGTACAGCGTTGAGCGGCTTACCTCCAGGACTCGGGCTATCCGAGTCAAATTCCCATGATGCAAACTGATCGCCTTCACCAGCAAGTCCATCTCTATCCGACGGTGAGCTTCCCGCAGGGAATCCAAGGATTCCACCGGTTGGAGCTCATCACCGGCTAGGTCTAAGTCATACGGCGTAATCTCCGCCCCTTCTGCCATGACCACGGCACGTCGGATCCGGTTGCTGAGTTCCCGCACGTTTCCCGGCCAGGAATAGGCACGCAGCGCGTCGACGGCTTGGGGCGTATAGCCTCGGATCGGCTTGCGGTAGGTCGCCACGGCCCGTTTGAGAAAGACCATCGCCATGAGCAAGGCGTCCTCGCCCCGATCCCGCAAAGGTGGCAGATGAATGTGCAACACACCGAGCCGGTAATAGAGGTCCTCCCGAAACAGATTTTTGTCGATCGCCGCTTTCAGATCGACATTGGTCGCGGCAATTACGCGGGCATCGACATGGAGCGTCTCTTGCCCCCCGACCCGTTCAAAGGTGCCTTCCTGTAAAAACCGAAGCAGCTTGACTTGTAGGGCGGGCAACAGGTCGCCAAGCTCATCGAGAAACAATGTGCCGCCGGCCGCCGCTTCCAGCTTGCCCTTCTTTTGCTGGACGGCTCCTGTGAAGGCGCCTCGTTCATGACCGAATAGTTCCGATTCCAATAAGGTTTCCGGGATGGCTCCGCAATTGATCGGCACGAACGGCCCGTGCTTCCGGAGGCTTCGCTCATGGATCGCTTCGGCAGTCAACTCCTTGCCCGTACCGGTTTCGCCGGTCACCAACACCGGCATGTCGGTGTTCGCCACCTTACGGACCAAGTCAAAGACTGTGCGGATGGCGGGGCTCATTCCCACCATTTCGTCCACGGTTTCCACAGACACCTCCCCGGTGTAGATTCCTGGAATGATATTCCTTAGACGATCGTGTCCTTAACCAGGTGCATCCCTCGGAGAACCAGACATGGCCCTGAATGAATAGGATCGAAAGACCCTACTTCTAATCGAACCATCTCTGTGGCACAAGCAGTAGAGGAAATTTGATAATTGTACTCGATACATACGGCTCTAGATCGCAGGCTTTAATAGCTTTGCATATTCACTCTGAATCTCCGCATGCCGTCTCGTTTTGATACATAACATTAAGTGCAACGCGATGATTAGTGCCTAATAGACCTGTTTGGTAACTTTGTACTAAGGATATTTGGCCCTAGTCGTGAATCTGTCGGAGATCCGGCTCTTGTGTTTGACCATGCTACAAGGAAGTTCTATATGACCCTATCGGGTATAGAATCTATTGCTTTATAAGCGACTTGTCGTTGATTATGAGATGGAAAGGCGAATTCGTGCGAGCAGCTGTACTGACCCTCCCTGAGGATTGATCCATTACTGGGAAATAGTGGCCATACTCTGAAGTCGGTCCTTCTTTTCTAAGATAATCGCATGTTCGATTGGATGGCTCATTCAGAAATGTGGATTGCGTTGGGTACGCTCACGGCCCTCGAAGTCGTGCTCGGTGTCGACAACATCATCTTCATCTCCGTCCTTGTCAGCCGGCTTCCTCAGCACCAGCGAAACTTAGCGCGCCGTCTTGGGTTGGGCCTTGCGATGGTTGCACGACTGGGATTGTTATTCTCTATTTCGTTCGTGATGGAGCTGACGGCTCCCCTCTTCACGGTGTTGAATCAAGCGATCTCTGGGCGCGATCTGATCCTCATCATCGGCGGCCTGTTTCTCCTCGCCAAAGCCACCCACGAAATTCACGAAAGCTTGGAGGGTGCGGATGATCAAGCAGACGCATCGGTCCCGGCCGGTTTTGGAATGATGTTGTTTCAGATCACTATACTGGACATCGTCTTTTCTTTAGATTCCGTCATCACGGCCGTTGGTCTGGTGGATGAAGTCTCCGTCATGGCGACGGCCATTATCGGCGCCGTGCTCGTCATGCTGTTCGCAGCCCGTTCGATCGGCGAATTCGTCGATGCCCATCCGACGATCAAGATTCTCGCACTGTCCTTCCTCATCCTTGTCGGAGTAACGCTGATGATTGAGGGATTTGATGTTCATGTCCCGAAGGGGTACATCTATTTTGCGATGGCCTTTTCAGTGGCTGTGGAGATGATCAACCTGCGAATCCGCGCACGCACCACCCCGCCCCGGAAACTGCACAGCCGCTACTCGAGCGACAAGACGGAAGCGTCGGTCCAAGAGCGCTGACACTGACCTCACGACAGCCAACCCGCCTGACCACACCGGCGCTCAGACCCGCAACAAAAAGTTGATCATGGAGATTGAGTCGGATCTGCGGCAGCAGGTCGCGCTGACAAGGGTGCCGCCAATTGTTCGAGCGACTGCCCTTCTGCATTGATTCCCAGCCACAACTCAATCGCCGCGCCGAGCAGCATCATACCTCCGCCTAATAGATACCCGTAAAAGACACTGGTGACCGACGTTTCGATCAGCATCCCGTAAAGCCAGGGCGCTGCCACGCCGGTTCCTTGTGCCACGATGAAGAAAAATGCGATCGCCATCGCGCGGATTTCCATCGGAAATATTTCGCTCACCGTCAAATACGCGGCACTGGCCCCGGCCGACGCAAAAAAGAAAATCGACGACCAAAACAGCATGTGCGTGACGAGCGTCAAGGAACCAGTCCAGAAGAGATATCCCATCAGCCCTAACAGGATCCCGGCGATGCCATATGTGAGGCTGATCATGAGTTTGCGGCCGACTGTATCGAACAGCCTTCCCAACAACAGCGGACCCAAAAAATTGCCGAGCGCGAACGGAAGGATGTAGAGACCGATGTCGGCGCTTGATACGGCATAGTATTTCGTCAGCAGCAGCGGATACGTAAACGACACGGCGTTGTACATGAACGACTGGGTGACCATCAGTCCTATCCCTAACACTGTCCGTCGTGGATAAGACTGAAATAGTTCTCGCGCCACGGTCGCGATCGTCGCGTGAGGGCGAGCATATACCGTGATCGTTCCATGGGGCTTCGGTAGTGCGGTGCTTCGAACTTGGGCCACCTGCCTTTCAATCTGTGACACCACGGCCTCTGCGTCTTGCACACGACCGTGGGTCATCAGCCAGCGGGGGCTTTCCGGAACGATACGCCGGACGAGGATAATGGCCACCCCGAGTACGGCACCGAAAATAAAGCAGAGCCGCCACCCGATGGATTCAGGAAAGATCTCCGGATTGAGAAACACCAGCGTCAAGAGCGCGCCGGCTGCCGCTCCAAGCCACCAGGTTCCGTTGATCGCCAGATCGGTGTGGCCGCGATTGCGGGCGGGAATCAATTCGTCGATCGCGGAATTGATGGCGGCATACTCGCCTCCGATGCCGGCGCCGGTCAGAAATCGGAAGAACATGAAGCTCGTGAGGTCCCATGAAAAAGCCGTCAACACGGTGGCTATGAGGTAGAGCGCCAAGGTGATCATGAACCATTTCTTTCGTCCCTGGCGATCAGTGAGATACGAAAAGACCAGTGCGCCTAAGACTGAACCTGCGAGGTAAGCGGACGCCGTGAGTCCTACTTCCGACTGGGTGAGATGTAACGTGTCGGCGTGGGTGAGCATCGGGCCAAGTGAGGCCACGATGGACACTTCAAGCCCATCGAGCAGCCACGTGATCCCCAATGCGCCGACGATCAGCCAGTGCCAGCGTGACCAGGGCAACCGATCCATGCGTTGTGGGATATTGGTGGTGAACGGGGTAGAAGGATCGCGAAACATTCACTATCGTAGCATGACGACCGGAGAGAATCTGTGCTGACGGATTCTCACCAACCCAATTGCCAGGTATGACCATCCTGTAACACGAGCGCGTCTGCTTCGTGTGGGCCCCAGGATCCAGCGGTATAGACATGCACCGATCGAGGTCCGACCAAGAGCGGATCGTAGAGTCGCCAGGCCGTTTCCGTAAAGTCCGAGGTCACGAATAATGTTTGATCACCGATCATGATGTCGCGCAGCAGCGTCTCATAGGCTTCCGGCAACTCGCCGCCAAACGCCTGACCATAGTCAAATCTCAAGGCCCGACTGGTAAACTTGAACGGTCGCCCGGGAGTTTTCACGGAGAAGCAGAGCGAGAAGCCTTCACTTGGCTGCAGCGTGATCAGCAACTTGTTGGGATTGAGACTGCCTGGTTCCAATGAACGAAAGACTTGAATGGGTGCGGAGCGGAAGGTGACGGCCACCTGCGTGATCTTGCGCGGAAGCCGCTTCCCGGTTCGTAAATAGAACGGCACTCCCCTCCAGCGCCAATTGTGAATCTCTAATTTGAGTGCCACATACGTTTCGGTGGTCGAGCCAGGGGATACCCCTCGTTCTTCCAGGTAGCCGGGAATCCTCTGGCCGGCGATCTCCCACGCCGCATATTGGCCGAAGATCACGTCCTGGGGGCGAATCGGAGCAATAGAGCGCAGGACTTTCAGTTTTTCAGCTTGAATCTCGGACGCTTCGAAAGAAGTGGGCACTTCCATGCCGATGACGGTCAACAGTTGCGTCAAATGGTTCTGCACCATGTCACGCAAGGCACCGGCCTCTTGATAATAGGCGCCACGGTGTTCGACGCCGAGATCTTCCGCTACAGTGATTTCCA
>JBKKBQ010000023.1:0-19335 GCA_046714015.1 Nitrospira sp. | reverse complement strand
GCGCTTTCCTGAGTCGGTGTTGGCCACCGCCAAATCTCGCGCGTTGTATATGCTCCATTCCTGAAATGGTCCATCCGATGTTGGTGCGGGCGTAGCGATGCCACTGACCCTGCTGAGACGACACAATCCCCTCGCCTCCTCTTCTGAACAGCTCAAGCTGCTGGCAGAGTCCGGTACTCGCCTCGCTTTCGAGACGAAACTGGATCAAGCGGGCTTGTACCCTCTTCACGCCACAGGAATTACGATCTTCCAGATCAATGTCGGCAAGCTCTGTAACCAGGCTTGCCGCCATTGCCACGTGGATGCCGGTCCGGATCGGACCGAAACAATGTCCTTGGAAACGGCAGAGCAATGCATGCAGGCTCTGGCCAAGACGGACATTCCCACAGTAGATATCACAGGGGGCGCGCCGGAGCTCAATCCGCATTTTCGCTGGCTCGTCAAACAGTCCCGCAGACTTGGTCGACATGTCATGGATCGCTGCAATCTGTCCGTGTTGCTGCTTCCTTCACAGACGGATCTCGCGACATTCCTGGCTCACCACCAGGTCGAGATCATTGCCTCGCTTCCGTCGTACCGTGCCAGTCAGACCGATGCGCAGCGAGGCGATGGCGTCTTTGAGAAATCGATGGAGGCACTTCGTCTACTGAACCGATTCGGCTATGGCCGTTCGAATAGCGGGCTCGCACTGAACCTGGTCTACAATCCCGTCGGCGCGTTCCTGCCTCCAAAGCAGGATGCCATCGAAGCACAATTCAAGAAAGAACTGCGCACCCGCCACGACGTCGAGTTCAATCGGCTCTACACGATCACCAACATGCCGATCAGCCGGTTTCTGGAGTTCCTTGTCGAAAGCGGCAACTATGATCAGTACATGACGCGCCTGGCCAACGCGTTCAATCCCTCAGCCGCTGCCGGCGTCATGTGTCGGTACACGCTGTCAGTTGGGTGGGATGGTAGGTTGTACGACTGCGATTTTAACCAGATGCTGGAACTCCCTATCGACCATGGAGCGCCGTCTCATATCCGAGACTTCGACCCGGCGCAGCTTCACCATCGCCGGATTGTGACACGCAATCATTGCTATGGATGCACGGCAGGCGCCGGCTCCTCTTGCGGTGGAACCGTGGCGTGAATCATTTCGCATCTGCAACACATGGAGGTATCTAAATGAAGCAATATATTGGCTTGATCGCAGTTCTTCTGTCCATCCCGGCATCAGCCGCAGATCAACTGACCGGGAAGCTGGTCATCACCGGCTCAAGCACCATTGCCCCGGTGGTTTCCGAGATCGGGAAACGCTTCGAATCACTACACCCCGGCGTGCGGGTGAACGTGCAAACCGGTGGCTCTTCACGAGGCATTGCTGATGTCCGAGAGGGACTGGCCGATATCGGCATGTCGTCGCGTGCCCTCAAGGAGCAGAAAAAGGACGGCCTCACGTCCTCTCTTTTTGCTCGCGATGGCGTGTGCTTTCTCGTACACAAGAAAAACCCGATCAAAGAACTGACTGACCAGCAAATCCGAGACATCTTTACCGGAAAGGTCACCAACTGGAAGCAGGTTGATGGCCACGACGCGCCGATCACCGTCATCAATCGTGCCGACGGACGGTCCGAGCTGGAACTCTTCAGCCATCATTTCCAGGTCAAGCCTACAGATATTAAAGCTCATCTGATTGCCGGTGACAATGAGCAAGGGATCAAGACTCTGGCCGGCAATCCGAACGCGATCATTTATATGTCGGTCGGCACGTCTGAGTACGATGCGGCCCAAGGCATTCCCCTCAAGCTCCTGCCGTTAAATGGGATAGCAGCAACTACTGAGAATATCCGAAACGGCTCATTTCCGTTTGCGCGACCGTTGGTCTTAGTCACCCAGCCCGACGCGAAGCCCCTAACGAAGGAGTTTGTCGAGTTTGCTCTTTCCAGCAAGGTTCACGACTTGATCAAGGAGCTGTCCTTTGTTCCCATCCAATAAGGACATGCTCCTTGTATTGGTTCTGCAAGGGTGCGCCGGGATCGCTGGCGTGATCTTGTTGTTGATCATCGGGTTCCTGGGCATCGAATCCTTGCCGGCGCTGGCGCATGTTGGAGTGAGTCGGTTCTTTACTGACCCTTCCTGGCATCCAGCCGAGGGTTTGTACAACCTCACGCCGATGTTGTGGGGGACTCTGTTCGCCATGGCCGGTTCTGTGTTGATCGCCACACCCTTGGGTATTCTCTCCGCCGTATATTGCCATTACTATGCACCAACCATCCTGGCTCGACTTTATCGGCGCCTGATTGAGCTGCTTGCCGGTATTCCTTCCGTCGTCTATGGATTCTGGGGACTTGTCGTGCTGGTCCCGCTGATCGGAGAGATGCACCCCCCCGGCCCCAGTCTATTAGCGGGCATCCTGATCCTCACGATCATGATACTCCCCACCATCGCATTGATGGCCGATGCCAGCCTTGCCAATGTGCCTCAGCAATACGTACGCGGAGCTGCAGCATTAGGGCTTCCGCGATGGGCGACCATCCGAGGCGTTGTGCTTCCAGCGGCAAAATCGGGGTTGTTCACCGGGGTGATCCTGGAAACCGGCCGAGCGATCGGGGAAACGATGGCGATTCTGATGGTCTGTGGGAACGTGGTCCAGACTCCTTCCAGCGTCTTCGACCCGATCCGCACGCTGACCGCCAATATCGCCCTGGAAATGGCCTATGCGCTCGGAGACCATCGCGCGGCTTTGTTCGTCAGTGGGCTCGTCTTGATGGCCATGATCGTGGCGCTTGCCGTCTCGGCGGAATGGATCAGTCGCGGGAGAATGTATGGCTGAGACTCTGAGCCAACCACAGAATCCCCGTGAATGGCTCGCATTCGTTTTCGTCTGGGGAGCGGCAGCGCTCGTGACCGCCACATTCTGCTGGCTGTTGGGGGACATCGTTTGGCATGGACTAAGCCAAGTCTCTTGGACGTTTCTGACTGCTCCCCCGGAGAACGCCGGACGCCGAGGCGGGATCGGCCCTATCCTGGTTTCGACATCCTTGATTCTGGGAGTCTGTCTCGCTGTATCCCTCCCCATTGGTATCGGCACCGCCGTCCTCCTCGCCGAATTTACATCGGACTACAGCCTGTTTGGGCGGATGACTCGCCGCAGCCTTGATGTCCTGGCGGGTGTGCCGTCGATCGTCTTCGGCCTGTTCGGCAACGCGTTCTTTTGCAAGACGCTGGGGCTCGGCTTTTCGATCCTCTCCGGCGGACTGACTCTGGCCTGCATGGTGTTGCCGATCTTGATCCGATCAACGGAGGAAGGGTTTCGCGCCGTGCCGGCTGGTTACCGGCTTTCCGCCGCGGCACTAGGACTGTCGCGCACCACCACCATTCTTCATCTCCTGCTACCGACAGCGGTACCCGGTCTCTTGGTCGGTCTGGTCCTTGGAGTCGGCCGTGCGATTGCCGAGACAGCTGCGCTCATCTTCACAAGTGGCTATGTGGATCGGATGCCGGAGTCGCTGCTCGATTCCGGTCGAGCATTATCTCTCCACATCTTCGATCTCTCCATGAATGTGTCCGGCGGAGACGCGAATGCCTATGCCTCAGCACTGGTCTTGGTCATCTTGTTGCTCGCGATCAACGGCACCGCCTCCTGGCTGGCGACATACGGGCTCCACCGAAAGGTCGTGACAGTATGACGCCGGTCGAACCCATCACAGGGCCGCGCCCCCGACATCCGCTCGAAGACCGACCTGCTTGCTATGAGCCTCAACCCTTCGTTGAAATCGATCGGCTCAGCTTGCACTACAGGGAAAAACCGGCTTTTCAGGATGTGACCTTGTCGATCAACAGGGGATGCATCACGGCTCTCGTGGGACCGTCCGGATGCGGAAAGACCAGCTTCCTCACCTGCCTGAACCGTCTCACCGATCTGATCGTCGGGTGTCGTGTCTCGGGACGGATCACGATCGATACCCTCGATGTGTCGGCACCAAGCACCGATGTGATCCAGCTTCGCCGCCGCATCGGCATGATTTTCCAGAAACCGAATCCCTTTCCCCTGTCGATTCGGAGAAACCTAGAGTTTCCACTGCGCGAGCATGGACTACGAGATCAAGGACAGATTACCCAGACGATGGAGACTGCCTTACGAGATGTCGGTCTCTGGGATGAGGTGAAGGAGCGGCTGAACTCGCCGGCCCAGGCCCTATCCGGAGGTCAGCAACAGCGCCTCTGTATCGCTAGGGCCCTGGCCCTCTCCCCAGAAATGCTTCTCATGGATGAACCGTGCAGCGCCCTTGATCCGCTCTCCAGCGGCGTGGTCGAGGATCTCATTGTCAGCCTGCGGGGGCGCTATACCATCCTGATCGTGACCCACAACCTTGCCCAGGCTCGACGTATCGCGGACTCTGCCGCCCTTTTCTGGGTTCAAAATGGAGCGGGACGGTTGATTGAGACGGGGCCCGCGAAGCAGCTCTTTGAGGAACCTCGTGATCCACTGACAGCGGCTTATGTCAGCGGCATGAGAGGATAATAGGCTGACCGTCTGATCGATCACCCATTTGAACTCCAAGCAGGCATGCCATGGGAAAGAGCATATGACATCTCTTCCATCTCCGCCTTTCTCTCCCCAGGCCCAGCTGGATCTTGTTACCTTCACAACACTCTGCTATGGTATTGAGTCATCTTGATTCACACATGAGGTTTCTACTTTTCTGAATGGTGTGGGACCCAAAAGATCCGTGGGGCAAGAAGCCCGATCCGCTTGAGGACGCTCTCAAACAGGCTCAGTCGCAATTCAAGAACTTATTTCCTCCGGGAGGATTGAAAAGCCTCCTGCCTTCAGGCGGAATCTGGAACATCGTCATCGCCGGCTTGCTCATCTTATTGGTCTGGCAGGCGGTGTTCATCGTTGCCCCGGACGAAGAAGGGGTCGTAAAACGGTTCGGTACTCCCGTCCGCGCGGTTGAACCAGGCCCGCACTTCAAGATTCCCTTCGTTGAAACCGTCCTCCAACCGAAAGTCGCCAAACTTTATCGCGTGGAAGTCGGGTTCCGCACCAATCAACAGGGGCGCCAGCAGATGGTCCCTCAGGAAGCTCTGATGCTGACCGGCGATATGAACATCCTCGCTATTGAATTTATTGTTCAATATAAGATCAAAGAAGCCCGCGACTTTCTCTTCAATGTCGCAGATATCCATGAAACCATCGGCAAGGCAGCCGAAGCTTCCATGCGGGAAGTGGTGGGCAAGAGCAAGATCGACGAAGCCCTGACCACGGGAAAAGCTGTGATTCAGCAAGACACCCTGACGTTGCTTCAAACGATTCTGGATCAGTACCACGCCGGGGTGCAGATTGCCGCTGTGCAACTTCAAGACGTCGATCCTCCGGAGGCGGTCGCTGCCGCGTTTAAGGATGTCACGAACGCCAAGGAAGATCGGGAAAAACTCATCAATCAAGCTCAGGGGTACCGCAACGACATTATTCCCAGGGCAAAGGGTGAAGCCGCTGAATTGGTGAACCGAGCGAAGGGATTTGCGCAGGCCCGAGTCAATCGCGCGCAAGGAGAAGCAAATCGCTTCCTTGCCACACTGAAAGAGTACAACCAAGCAAAGGACGTCATCAGCAAGCGGATTTACATCGAAACGATGGAAGAAATTCTCCCGAACATGGAGAAAGTGATTATCGACGGTAAAGGAGGAGAGCGTGTGCTGCCGTATCTTCCGCTGGACCGTCTCTCCAAGCCTGTGTCCAAGCCCTCGACTCCAGCGGAGAGCGAGGAGCCCCGGACTGACAACTTCCCCTCTCAAAGGTCGAGGAGTCTTAAACCATGACGAGGCAGGGCTTGGTGATCACGCTCCTAGCTGTAGTAGTCGCGTTGTTCGTTCTCGGAGCCTCTCCTCTCTTCGTCGTGGACGTCATCCAGACGGCGATTGTCGTACAACTCGGGAAACCCGTGCGCAACATCACCGAGCCAGGACTGTACGTGAAAATGCCGTTTGTGCAGGAAGTGACCTACTTCGAAAAACGTTTGCTGGATTACGACTCGAACGCGCAGGATGTCATTACCTCGGACAAGAAGACCCTGTTGCTGGATAACTTCGCAAAATGGCGCATTGTCGACCCGCTCAAAGTCTATCAGAACTTCCAGAGCCAGCGAGGGGCTCTCCAACGGCTGCACGATATCATCTACTCGGAACTCCGGGTCGAGTTGGGTCGCCACGAGCTACTCGAAATCGTGTCGAGTACAAGGGCCGACATCATGAAAGTGGTTACCGAACGAGCGAACGAAAAGGCTTCGGTGTACGGTATTGAGATTCAGGATGTGCGGATCAAGCGTGCCGACTTACCGGAACAGAATGAGAAAGCTGTCTTTGCGCGCATGCAGGCCGAACGGGAACGACAAGCCAAGCAGTATCGCGCTGAAGGAGCGGAGGAAGCACAAAAAATCCGATCGGAAGCCGAAAAAGACCGAGAAATTATCTTGGCCCAAGCCTATAAAGAATCGGAAGAACTTCGAGGCGGCGGTGATGCCAAAGCCTTTCGGATCTATGCCGACGCCTACAGACAGGACCTGAAGTTTTTCGAGTTTACCCGCTCGATGGAAGCCTACAAGAGCGCCTTCAAAGACGGTTCGACACTGGTGATGAGCCCGGATTCAGAATTCTTCCGCTACTTGAAACAGCGCTGACCGTTCACGAAAGGCCCACAATTTTTCCGCTTGTCGGGTCAAGATCGATCCGCTCACCAGCCGGCTTCTTGGGTAATCCCGGCATCAATTGAATCCCAGAACAGACTGCAGTGACGAAGCCCGCCCCAGCCAGGATACGCAATTCTTTTATCGGAACAGTAAATCCGGTTGGCTTCCCTTTCAGTGTGGGATCATGTGACAACGACAGCGGCGTTTTGGCCATGCAGACAGGTAACCCTCCATACCCCAGCGCCTCTGCTGTTTCGATTTGACGTTCGGCCTCCGGTTCGAATGTGACACCGGCGGCTCCGTACATGCGGGTCGCGATGGTTTCGATCTTTTTCCTGATCGGCCATGACAATTCGTAAAGATGTTTGAAGTGAGCCGGTCTTTCAGATGCCTTGACGACGGCGGCTGCCAGCTGTTCAGCTCCCTTCCCTCCGTCGGCCCAGTGAGTTGATACAGCCGCATCTGCCGCTCCCATCTTGAGCGACTGGTCCCGAACCCAGTCCAATTCATCCTGAGGATCATCCTTGAAAGCATTGACGGCGACCACGACCGGCACCCCGTGTGCGAGGACATTGGCGACATGCTGCTCCAGATTGGCGATTCCCTTCGAGAGTGCTTCCCGATTCGGACCCGTTAGACTTGAAGGCAAGGCAACGCCTGCCTTGGCAACGCCTCCACCGCCATGGAGCTTCAGCGCCCGTAACGTCGCCACGACCACCGCCACTGTCGGTGCAAATCCCGACGCACGGCACTTGATGTTAAAAAACTTTTCCGCACCAAGATCGCTGCCGAAGCCCGCCTCTGTGACGACGAAGTCGGCGCATCTCAGCGCAATCGCATCGGATATGATCGAGCAATTGCCATGCGCGATGTTGCCGAAGGGCCCCGTATGGACGAATGCCGGAGTCCCTTCAAGAGTTTGAACCAGATTCGGCATGAGGGCGTCCTTTAGGAGAACGGCCATCGACCCCACGCATCGAAGCACTTCGGCCATCACTGGCGTACCGGCCTTCGTCAGTCCCACGAGTATTCGGCCGAGCCGTTCGCGGAGATCCCGTTGATCCTTTGCGAGTGCCAGCGCCGCCATCACTTCTGAAGCCTCGGTGATGACAAATTGCCCTGGGCGTCTGTTCGTTTCTTCCCCCAACAACACCTCCCGGACAGCGCGATCGCTGATACTCAAGGTGCGAGGCCACGCCGTCCGTTGAGGATCAATCGAGAGAGTATTGCCATGGAACAGATGATTATCGAGGAACGCGGAGAGCAAATTGTGGCTGGCGGCCACCGCATGGGCATCCCCGGTCAGATGAAGGTTGATATCCTCCATCGGAGCGACTTGGGCATATCCCCCTCCGGTCCCTCCCCCCTTCACCCCAAACACAGGACCGAGCGAAGGCTGTCTGAGAGTCAGCGCGGCACGATGCCCAAGCCGCGAAAGTCCCATGGCAAGACCTATCGAGGTTGTTGTCTTTCCCTCTCCCAAGGGCGTTGGGTTTATTGCCGTGACGAGAACATACCGCCCCATCGGGATAGTCGTGAGGCGATCCATTACTTGTAGAGAGACTTTAGCCTTGTCCCGTCCATAGAGAGTGAGCTCTTCGGCACGAATCCCAAGCTGGGACCCGATTTGGTGAATGGGACGAAGGGTAATAGATTGGGCGATTTCGAGGTCAGTCAAGAGGCTCTCATCCTGTTTTGCCTAGATCGCAGATGGCCGGAGTATAGCACAGGCACTCGGCTAGTGATTGGAAGCAGGCTACCGAGATGTGGCTGACAATAACTGAACCGTCGAGGGAGGCAACCGCAACAGGTTGGGCAAACCTCGGGTAGAACCTAAACCCGCCGCTACTCTAAGATGTACTTGGTTGGGTCAAGTGCCTGGCCGTTCAATTTCACCATGTAGTGCAGGTGAGGACCGGTGGACAGACCTGAGCTCCCGACAAGCGCAATGACATCGCCACGCTCGACCCTCTGGCCTTCCTTAACCAAGGCCTTCGCAAGGTGCCCGTAGAGAGTTTCAACTCCGAACCCATGATCCACGCGGACCATGTTTCCAAGCTTAGGATCGTATCCTATGGACGTAATCCTACCTTGGGCCGGAGCACGGACCGGAGTGTTTGGCGCAGCGCCAATATCCAACCCATCGTGCCAGGCAGGCTTCTCCGTGAAAGGAGACATCCGCGGGCCAAACCCCGACGTGATCCACCCTTTCACCGGCCAAATCGAGGGCGTCGAGGCCCAGCGAGACGAGCGCTGCTCTGCTGCTTGTGACAGTTCGTCCAGAATGCGTTCCTGAAGAGTTGCTTGCTTTGAAAGCCATTGCAAGCCTTCTTTCACTGATGCAACAGCCTGAAAGTTATCCTGAGATGGCTCTAGACCAACGGCGGACGAGTGTTCCTGGTTGCCGTCGGATATCTGCCTTGAGGCACTCGATAAAGGCTTTGCTTCGTTTCCACCGGATATCGTGCCTCCTTCTTCTGGAATCGGCACCTCTTCGCCACCTCTGCCGTTTGCCATATCACCCGTCTTGGGAAGTTCTATGCCCAGCATGACTCGAAGCCTTTGATTGACCTCACTCATCGCCCCAAGACGCTTCTTCAGGTCATCAACGGCGGTTGAGAACGCCGCAGTCTGCTCTCGTGCACTCATGGCTTCTGCCCGGAAAGACGCCAGCTCCCACACCTCTCCCGTTCTGATGACATAATGTGAAACCACGAGAAGATCGGCCAGGATGACCACCCCCACACAGACCATCAATCGGCGAAGGAGTTTTCTCGAAAAGCTAAAACGGATAGGCTTTGCAGTGGATCCTCTGAAAACTACAACGGTATAAGCATCGCCGTCTTGAATATTTGTCTGACCCATAACCTTCGCCCCCCGTGCCTCTTATGTCTGAATTGGGTATGTCTGAACCCGCCTCGTAAATTACCGACTTAGCCCCCTATTGGTCAAGCCCCCAAATAGTGTTTCGACGGAGGTGGTTTCAACCACATCATTTAGGATGTCTCTCGGTGAACCCACTCAAGATAAGGTGGAAACCCATGACTCACCGGAATTGCTATTATTTCCGGCACCTTGTATGAATGGATCCTTCGTATTGTTTCTTCGAGGGAATTGAATTTATCAGAGGTTGTCTTAATCAGCAGTAGTGATTCCTGGTCGTTCGTCATCTTTCCTTCCCACCAGTACGTTGAATGTACGGTGGGAATTGTCGAAGCGCAAGCGGCAAGGCGAGACCGTACCACTTGGTCGGCAATCTTTACAGCTTCATCTTGGCTTGCTGCTGTGACCATGACAACCACTACGTGGATCGGTTCAGCCTCCATAGAGTAGCCAGAATACCCAAGCGCCTCTCTACAATCAACCTGATCCTTTGCGTCGGCGCAACCAGCTCCCAGCTCCTCGGTTTTACGTTGAGCAACATCCATGCCTCGCCAACAAAGGCTCATAATGAACATTGCTTTTATTTACAATAGTTTATGGATTGCACGCGCTTGAGCATGTGGCTCTGGGGTGATTGATCGTATGGTAAATGCGGCTGTCAAACAATTTTTGGGATAGGCTGTTCAAAACTGACCTTTCCGGTCATACCTCGGGCTGTCCTCAGATGGCTAAAAACAGAGCCTACTCCTTCCCCATCTTTGCTAACTCCGAGAAGTAATGAGCAAATGTCTTGATTCCCCCTGAGGCCTGGCCCCAGTCATAATATTCGTTGGGAGCATGATATCCGTGCTCGGGCAGGCTTAAGCCTATGAAGAGAATTGGTACCTTCCAGGTTTTCTGCATGGTGACCACCGCACCGATCGATCCTCCCTCTCGCACAAATGCTGGATCCTTACCAAACCCCGCCTTCACAGCACGCTTCACACAATCCACATATGGCCCTTCGAAACCACCCTTGAATGGATGGAGCATGCCCTCCTTCTCCACGCTCACATCCGGATTCACCTTCGCCACATACTTCTTCAACAGGGCAAACACTCTTTTCGGTACCTGGCTTGGGACGAGGCGCATACTGACCTTGAGCTCCGCATGACCAGGTACGACGGTCTTCACCCCCTGTCCATGGTATCCCCCGTTGAGGCCATGAATTTCGAAGGTCGGAGATGCCCAAATCCGTCGCATGACGTCTGCGGGATCCTGTACGCGAAGCGACCGGAATCCATAGGCTTTCTTGAAACGTTCGACTTCAAAGCCGGACTTGAGGAAATCCTTGATCTCAGTAGTCGTGGGCTCGACCACATCGTCATAGAAACCAGGGATCTTCACCCTGCCGGTCCTGGCATCAACACAGGCGTTCGCCACCTCGCACAGCTCGGCCAGGGGGTTACGAGCTGCTCCTCCAGTCACACCAGAATGTGCATCTTTTTCCCCCGTGCGCAAGATCAGGCGTGCGCCGAGCAGGCCGCGCAAGCCGTATGGCACCGCAGGTCGCCCCTTGGCAATCCAGATCGTATCCGACACAACCACGGAATCCGGTCGTGGAATCGCACTGCGGTTTCTAAGTCCGGCGGCAAAATGCGGACTCCCGATCTCTTCTTCCAGCTCCCACAAGAATCGGATGTTGATCGGCCAACCTTGTTCGATCGCATATCGAGCGCCCAACATCGCCGTGAGGGCCGGCCCCTTGTCATCGGTCGATCCCCGCCCCCGATAAACCCCGTTCTCATTCTTAAAGACAAACGGCGCCTGCTTCCATTCCGGTTCCTGCGCCGGCTGCACGTCCAGATGATTGTAGATCGTGACGGTCGGATACTCACGCCCTGTTATCCATCCACCGGAGACGAGGGGGTACCCAGCGGTCTCGACCACTTGAACCGTGGCATTCATACCGGCCAAATACTGCCTTGCCAGGTCAGCCATGCGTCGCATATCGCCTGCACGGGATGAATCCATACTGATCGACGGCACCTCCACCATCTGTCCCAAGAGATCCTCAAAGCTCGGACGTGACTCCTTGACAAAGATCTTCAGTCGCCGTTCATTCACCATACGAGTGCTCCTCCTTGACGAAAAGACGAGGGATTATAGCGATCATGTCTCGCAAGAGAAAGCAGCTCCGGGTTTCAAACAAAGAATGATGATAAGATGCCTTTCACCCACATGATCACTTCGGCGCGAATCGTCGCTCCTCTCGTCGTTCTGCTTGCATGTATAGGAGCAGACACTCTGATACCGGTGTGGGCAGAGGAACCGACCACCCTCCAACAAATCCTCGAAGAACCGCGAGTCTATCATCTTCGGCATGCTACATTGCGAGGTGTTGTACGAGACGTGCACGCCTTAGCCCCATACACTCTGCCGAATGGACAAAATTGCTACGGCGCGTACTTGTTTCGTCTGGAAGACAACGAAGCGACAATTCCGGTGGCCGTATTGGGCATCTGCGGCCGACCACTCGTGCGCGATCCGGAAGTCGAGGATGGAGATCGTGTCGAAGTCAGTGCCACCATTCAGGCCCCGAGTCATGGGGGGTACTATCTGAGCTTCAAGGGACTGAAAGTGGCAACCGAGGAAGAAGGAATCGTGCAGGCAGTGGCCGATCGTATTCTTCCGATTGTGGAATAAGGTCGCATTCCGGCGCAGTGGATTGGAAATCGGCGCATTGAACGTTGCAGCTTGGAGACTTGCGCAGTACCACAAGAGCGACCTCCATTTATCCTCTGGCGAAGGCATGCAAAGCCTCTGATGCAAGAGTCTAAGGCCGTCTGGTCGCTGATATTCCTATTGGTAACCGGCTGTGCGAGCAGCCAAGGGTTGGATCGAGCTGCGATGACCGAAGCCCTTTTTGTGGATCCTAGCCCAATCCTAGAGAGTCAGCCCCTTGCGAGCCAGGGCGTTCACCTTTCCATACCCCTTCGGCTCGGTGTCTTTTTTGAAAATCACGATTTTCCAACCAGACAGTCCATCCGAAAGATGGAGTGGCTGGCCAGGGACAGAGACCAACTTCTCCGCGAGCTGGCTCCGTTGGAGGATGAACATGTCCTCCAGAAAGCATTCGTGTTGATGGATGCCACTCTGCGAGGTGAGGATATCCGCGGAATCCGCCAGGCGGGTGCTCGATATGGAGCCGATGTGGTCTTGATCGTCGATGGAACAGCTGCCGTCGACCGGTACAACAACCGCTTTGCCTGGTTATATCCGACCGTGATCGGCGCCTATCTGGCTCCTGGCACAGAATGCGACGCGCTGGTCATGGTCACCGGTAGCTTGTGGGCTGTGATGTCTGAATGGCGCACCACCATCCAGACTGTCGAAGGAGGGTCAAAATTGGTCGGCCCGGCAGCCTTAGTCGAGGATACCGTGGCTCTCAGCAAAGCGAAGGAGCACGCCATCCAAGCGCTCAGTCAGCGAATCATCGATCAGCTGCGGCTTTCTGCGGAAGCGCTCCCGCCCACGACACCCCACTTACGGTGAGTCGAAGCTCACGAGCAATCCCAGCAACAGCAAATGTTGTCCCGGCGCTAAGCCGATCACACCGGGACGGATCCCCCCGTTCTTGAAAAACCCCCCTCCCACCCCGGTTGAGTCATCGTAACGATGTTCTACTCGCACCACCGTGTTAGTCCATTTGTACGGGAGCTTATACTCGACGGTGGAAGTGATCGCCTTCACGAACTGCTCTGAACCAGTCCACCGACCGTGCCGATCCCAGTAGAATTCCGGTCGTAACGCCACGGACCAGGGACCGGTGATATGCCACCTGACGACCATGTTGCCTCCCACGACAAAGGTACGTGGGCTGCCAGGCTGACCGGCGAACCTCTCGGTTCCAATATCAAAGGACGCCGCGACTGTCACATCTTCTCCTCTCCATTCCAGAATGTGATTCCCGTATAAACGCCAGAATTCCAGGGATGTATCCGTCTGATCCGGCCCTCCGTAGAGAGTTTGTACGAATGTTAACCTCGGCGTAGCTTTCCAGGCCCATCTTCCCCCATAGCTCGGGAGATCGTTCGGATGCGACAGATGATAGTATCCATTCACGATAAATGCAGTGACTGTGAAATCGTCGCTCACAGGATACTGCGCATTCACGCCGAACATCATGTAGGGAGTGTTGTCCGCAATCCATGACCTCGTATAGTTGACGTTGTCCTTTGCATACAGCGATTCGTAGCCCAACAGGCTGTTGAACAAGCCTGCCGTGATCGTGATCCCCTCTCCCACCGGTGCCAGATAGGATACGTTCGCACGATGAAGGTGTCGGAGTACGTCCGCTCCATCGACTCGTCTTTCACCCACCAAGAACGCGAACTCCTCCGAATCCCGGCCACCTTGGAAGCCCAGCTCCGTACCCCAGCGTGAGGCCTTGGTCGCATCCTTTCGCACGTACGCCAATCCCATGTTGGGTGAAAGCTCATTATGGTGGAATGCCGTGGTGCGACTGCGCCAGAGGTGGTTGTCGGGGAAATTGAAGTTCCCGATATAACCGACATCCACATAAGCCCCATAGTGCCAATCTGCGGAGGATCTAGTCGATGGAGAAAAGGCATATGGCAGACTCTTCGGCTCACTCCCGCTGAGATCCTGGCCAAAGGCGGTTGACGCAAGAGCCGCCGCAACGAAGAAGCAGAACCACGATATAGCGCCGACGCGAGACACGATGTGCGACCTCTGCGACTTCCTCACGAGAATGTGCCGGACTTTAACATGCGTGACGGACGCTCCCGACGGGACATCGTAAGAGAGTCAGCACATCCGTGCAAGGAGAGGCCGTTATTGCGAGAGCCGACGATGGTGACGTAACAAGAGGGAGCTTCCCCAGAGAAGCGAACCGAACATGAGGTGAATCCCGATGTTGTACGTGAGGTGAGCCAACCCATGATCCCATTCCAACAAGCCCAGCATCGTCAGAATATTGTTCCAGTCGTGTCCGTCGGTTTCTTTTCCGGTCACTCCGCCGATAAGCATGAGGTCAAGCGCTCGTGCATCATTAATGTAGGGCGCGATATCCATCAAACTTTCAGCCGTCCACCACAAGGCCACCGCGGCGCCGAACGGATCGCGAGTCTTAACGAGGAATGTGCCAAGACAGATGATGGGCATGAGAATTTGGCCAAGAGTTCCACCCAGAATCGTCATGAAGCGACCGAACGGCATGAAGATTACATGGCTGGCTTCATGAAAGGGCAGATTAACCAGATGAAGAAACGACTCGCCGGTGTAATTCGTTTCAAGAGGCGTGGTGATGAACGTCCATCCCCACCAGGCCATGGCCATAAACACAGCAGCCCGACCGTAGAATGTCATCGAATCGGTGGTCGTGTCTGACTCAATCAGCCACTGCTTGGCCGTCGCGAGCCACTGAGAATGTTTAGGCGACGATGCGAACGGTAAAACACGGCCTTTCCCCACGCTTGGCCGGTATTTGGAAAATATAATGCCGCATTGCACACACTCGACCGCGTCATCCATGCGTTGAGCCTGGCATTTCGGACAGCTGGTCGAGGGGGCACCGGCCGTAAGCATTTCTCCACTTTAGGATCATGCAAAGAATCGGACAAGGAAATCAGGAGAACGGAACGAACGAGAAGAGGCAACGAATCGCTTAGTGGAAGGAAAACGGCACTGGCGCAAAGGTGACGACAAACACGGCAAAGGCAATCCATCCGACAATTGTCCGATTGCGACCCAACGGAACATGAGGATCGATGACAGGGGGATGGCCAAGTCCCCAGAGTCCTGCCATGAAGGCCCACAGAAACCAGCCTGGCCATCCGAAGAACCCCAAGGCCAACAAGATGGGCAGAAAAACGAGCGCCATCGTGCGTTGGCGTCGACCCCACAAGGCATAGGCGACATGGCCGCCGTCGAGCTGGCCGATCGGAAGGAGATTGAGAGAGGTGACAAAGAGACCAAACCAAGCAGCAAAGCCGATCGGGTGGAGTACCACATCAGCCTCCGCCGGTATCGGCCCGATCACCACCCACGTTATGAACTGTAGTAGTAGAGGCTCGCCCAGGTGCAATCCATACGTGGCGGTTCGATCCACGACCGTCGACAGATTGAGTCCGACGATGAGCGCGACGACGGCCACGACGAAACCTGCCAAGGGACCGGCGACGCCGATATCGAACAACGCACGACGACTCAGAATCGGCCCCTTCATACGAATGATGGCACCGAACGTCCCGATGAAATGAGGCGGCCCTGGGATAAACAGGGGCAAGGAAGCGGGAACGCGGTGAATCTTCGACAACAGATAATGCCCCAACTCGTGTGTCGTCAGAATAAACAGCAACGCACCGGCAAACGGAACTCCTCGCCAAAGCATCTCGGGAGAGCTGAGGAGAAAATTCAAAGGGCCGCGCACCGGACCGTTGTAGGTTTGGTAAGCTCCCGCCCACAGCGTGGTAAAGACTGTCAACAGAAAGAGAACGATCGGCAATGTCCACTTCGAGAAAAACGACGGCTCTCTCTCATCACCGGTCTCCGTCGCGTCAATGATGTCTGACGCCGACTCTTCCCTGACAACGAGGACAGGCCGGTTCTCAAGGTCTCGATGTTCATGCCGTCCCAATCCATCCATGTCATCCCTGTCTATTGAATCGTCGCAAACGGATTGTGATCGAGTTCTTCCTCAACGGTTGTGGCAGGACCATGCCCGGGCAAGAGACGATAGTCAGGAGAGAGGGTCAGGAGCCGGTCGCGAACCGAATTGAGATGAATCGGGTATAACTCCTTGGGATTGGACCGACCAATCGAGCCAGCAAAGAGCGTATCACCGACGAAACAGATCGGGAGTTGTGCGTCATCCAGCCGATAACAGATGCCGCCTGGTGTATGGCCCGGTGTCGTCACACAGTGCACCGTCCGGCGTCCGACGCTGATCGACAAGCCATCGATCGGTGCAACGAGTACATCCGTCCGCGGCCGCCAACTCAATAGGTTTACATCTTCCGGCCCCAGGTACACGGGGACTTCGCGATGGCCTAGAATCTGTTCGATCCCATCCGCATGGTCCGCATGGCCATGCGTGAGACAAATGCCGACGAGGCGCACACCCAGTCGGCGAAGTCGATCAAGCATCGCCGAGGCGTTATAGGCAGTATCAACCAACAGCGCGTCACCCTCATCATGCAGAACGTATCCCTGTACGCCGTACCCGTTGATGGAGCCCTGCACCATGTCCACCCAAGGTGGCATGTCTTGCACAACCGGCTCCCATTTATCGACCGCAATCTGTTCCAACGGCCCAGCACGCAGACCCAAAGCTTGTGCCAACGCGCGCACCTCGGCCCGATCTCGCGGCTGATCGCCACGTTCCAGCGCCGTAATATCGCCGCCGGGCAACCCCGTCATTCGAGCCACGTCGCCGACCGACCACCCTTGTCCGGTGCGCGCTTTTTTGAGGATGTCGCAAAAATCATCTTCGAGCGGCATGCGCGAGCCCTATCCGATCAGCGGCCACATTAGGTTTACCGAAACTACCAAACCCTTCATTCAGTAATTCCCCCCTGTCGACCTACCCGATAAAGAGTACCATGACTGTATCACTTCAGTGAAACCCCGACCCCTCCGGTGCTCATACGCTTCACAGTACCGCGCCATGCGGCTGGCGATCAAGGTTATGAAAGCGACACGATGGGCTTTCCTCACAACCTCGCATTGACACCCCACACTGTTATGGTGTCTACTGCCATATGCCGAAGGCGAAACTGGTCCTCCACACGAAGTACGTGGATGAACAGGGAGGCTTGGTGGAAATGAAGGTCTACGACGTTCCAAAAACACCGGCCACGCCTTATGGATTCAAGTACTCCTTGGTCTACATACGAGAACGGCGGCGATTGGTCGGCTACGACAACCACGAACACAAAGGCGACCACCGACACTTTCACAGCGCCATGACACCGTACGTCTTTACAACTGTAGGCCGCTTGATCGAAGATTTTCGTCGTGATGTCGTGGCAGTCAAGAAGGAGTTAGGACAATGAAAGTCAAACGACTGAAAGTAGGAGTGCGCTCATTAGAAGAAGGCCTGCAAGAGTTCGGTGCCACGCTGAAGGCGGTCCAGTCCGGCAAAACGATTCCCAAACGAACGGGGGTCTATTTCATCAGCGTAGAAGCGATGCGACAAGTGCTGACGCCGTCGCGCTTGACCCTTTTGCATTGCATCCGCACTCGTCATCCTCGCTCTATTGCAGCGCTGGCCAAGCTGATCCGCAGGGATTTCAAGAACGTGCATGCCGACCTGAAACTCCTCGCCGACCTCGATCTGGTTCAGCTGGAACAAGGCGCGCATCTGAGAGATTCCGTTACACCAACCGTCCCCTACGAGCGGATCCAGTTTGAGATCGCAGTGTGAAAGAGAAGTGAGTCGGCACGTACATTCATTTCCAAGTACCACCAGCTTCAAGAAGAAGCGCCCAGAAAGCATCAGCATTGTAAAACAACTTATGGTGTCCTAGCGTAAATTTCGTGATATGCAGGGTTTCTCCGGTAATAGTAGGAGACCAGGAGGTTATGGAATTGTGCACATCTTCTGGTTTGTAGAAATAGCCAGATTCGGGGTGACCGTCTAAAAGAATCAGAACCCACTTGTCTCCATAGATGCGTTTCAACTTTTCCAAAATCGATTTTCTCGGCCCCCACCACTCAACAGAACTTTAAGGAGCGTGGAGCCCAAAGTCACCTTCGCCAATTCCCAGTTTCCTAAGCAGAGGTGCCGACTCACGCTCAGTTGTTCGCCGATGCAAATGAAGAACTTTTGTCGGCCCATCACGATCCACGTCGAAGTGCTTCTCGATCATTTCGACGAACCTGCCGAATACTGTTTCAGGGTCTATGGCCATACCTCACCCTTCCGGACTGAGCTTGATTTCTTTCACCTCTCCAAACGTCGCAAGGGCCTTCGGCAGAGCCTCCCCGGATCCGACGGCGAAGATCTTCAAACGACCCGGGTGCAAATGTTTCTTGGCCGCCGCTAATACGTCTTCTTTGGTCAATCGCACGACCTTGGCCCGCAGCTGTTGCAGAAAGTCCTTCGGCAAGCCATCGTACTCTAACTCGATCAAGCGGCTGACAATCGCCGATGGACTGGAAAAGGAAAACACGAACGAATTCACGTACGCTTCCTTCGCCTCCGCCAGCTCCGCATCGGTCACCGGCTCGGCGCGGATTCGTGCGATATTCGCCACAAACCGCTCGATCACTTCCTGAGTGGAAGTCAACTTGGTTTCCGCCCGCATCAGCCAGACACCTTGGTCATGCATCCCCGTATTAAGGCGGCTGCCGACGGAATAGGCCAGCCCCCGTTTCGTCCGCACATCGTTGAAGAGGCGGCTGCGAAACGAACTCCCGCCCAAAATATCATTCGCGATGGCCAAGGCGACGTAGTCGGGATCATTCTCCTTGATCGAGAGATGTCCCACCCGGAGATGGGTTTGCGAGGTCTCTTTACCGACGAACCGGACAACAGGTCTGGACAGCTCCGCCTCCGGCACATCGGAAATTCTCAGCTCCGGCACCATTCCTTTTTTCCAATCTCCGAATACCTTGCGCAGAGAGGCCACCATCTCCTCTCTCTTGAAATCACCGGTCACACCGAGGATCATCCCGTTGGGGTGAATCGTGTGGCGATGGAACGTGACGAGATCATCCCTCGTGAGGCGTTTGACCGAATCCAGCGAGGTTTCTCGCGCGCTCGGATGAT
>JBKKBQ010000022.1:0-5426 GCA_046714015.1 Nitrospira sp. | reverse complement strand
ATATCTTGTCGTCGCAGGGTGACCGGATGGCAATGGCTCATTCCGTTGAAGGTCGGTTCCCATTCCTCGATTACCGCGTCGTCGAGTTTGCATCACGCCTGTCGCCCGATCTCAAAATGAAGGTCTTAAACGAAAAGTACTTGTTGAAGGAAGCGGTCGGCGCGTTGATCCCCGAGGCGATTCGCAAGCGTCACAAGCAGCCCTATCGGGCGCCTGACAGCCAGAGTTTTCTGACAGGCAGGTGTCATAGCTCGATGCTGGGTTATGCCGAAGAGTTGCTCGCCCCGCGTGCGGTTGCAGAAGCCGGCCTCTTCGACGTCGAGAGGGTCGGGAAATTGGTTGCGAAGGTGCGAGAGGGACAGGCTATCGGGATCAAGGACAATATGGCCTTCGTCGGCATCTTGTCGGCACAGTTGGTAGTGGAGCGGTTTATTAATAACTTCCCCAAGGAGCATGCACTATGACGGCAATTGAGACCGAAGTGAGGCGGTACATTACGGACAAACTGTTGTTCGAACGGTCGGATGTCGTTGTCGGCGGTGACACCTCGTTTCTTGAGTCAGGCATCATCGATTCAACGGGCGTGCTGGAATTGGTTCAGTTTCTAGAAGAGAAGTTCCAAATCAAAGTGGAGGATGAGGACCTCATTCCCGCCAATTTGGATTCAGTGAATGCGCTCACCCAGTTTGTGGAAAACAAATACGAGGCCTCAGCAAGAATCAGGAGTTAATTTCTCATGCGGCTCAAATCCTCCGGCACGGTTCCTTTTAGGTAAATGGTCTTAATGAGTGAGGATGTGTGGCGTCTTGACCGCCAGAGGAGTTGGAAAAGAGTACGATGTGTGTCGGAACAGGTATACCCAATCAAACGATCCATCTTGTGATCCCTTGTGGGAATTGGACCGAACATGATCCGATCAAAGAATCTGTCGGTAAAAGATTTCATGTATTGAACGACTATTGCGACATACTCGTGGACATGGCGTGTGTGCCGGAGCCGTGACCCGGGGGGGATGGACAAGTTCTGCATGCTGGGGGTGGTTCTGTATGGATGTTAAATGTGCCATGTGTTCACTGGGGCATCACGACGACCAGGAGCTGTCGCTCTGTTCACGACAGCAACTGCTGCGCGCGATACATCACGCATTATTCATTCAACGGGGATTTTGATAACAGATGCGTGTTGAGCAGATGATTGATCGAACGATGGAGTCTTGTTGTCAGAAGACGGCCATTATCTATAAAGCCAATCGTTGGAGCTATGCTGATTTGCGTGCTCTTGTCGACGCCCGAAAGAGCCAGCTGGTGAAGGCGGGACTGTCCGAGCAAGATCGGGCGGTGGTCTGGATGGAGAACTCGCCCGAGTACGTGGCTACTTATCTGGCAGTGCTGGAACTCGGGGGAATTGTTGTTGCACTGCATCCGCAAACGATGACAGAAGAAGTGGGGCGGATCATTCGTCATGTCGGTGGAGCGGGGCTGATAGTGTCTTCCACTCTAAAACACTGGACAATGAGCGATTTTGAGTCAGTTGGTCTCCGGTTCTTTCTTACAGGCGAAGACATGCATCGCATGGACTATCGAGATGCGGGACACGAGGTTCCGGAGGGCGTGGCGCAAATCATATATACGTCCGGATCGACTGGGCGGCCTAAGGGCGTGGTACTAACCCACAAGAATTTGATGGCCAATACCCGCTCGATTCTCGATTACCTGCAATTGACTACCGATGATTCCGTCATGGCTGTGCTGCCGTTTGTGTACGCCTATGGTAACTCGGTCATGCTGACCCATTTGTTTGTGGGGGGCACACTCGTGATCGAGAACAACATGTTATACCCACACGTTGTATTGGACGGCATGATTAGGACAGGTGTCACTGGATTTTCAGGCGTATCGACGACCTATGCCCTTCTGCTGAATCATTCAAATCTTAAATCGTATGCTTTCCCCGCCGTACGTTACCTCACACATGCTGGTGGCCCGATGCCGTCCGAATTGTTGAGTCGGATACGGGCAGTATTTCCCGATCGGCGCATCTTTCTCATGTACGGCCAGACAGAGGCCTCGGCACGCCTCACGTATCTCCCTCCTGAGTTCCTGGATGTGAAGAAGGAGTCTGCTGGACGAGCAATTCCTGGTGTAGCTCTCAAGATTGTGAAGGAAGGAAGCGAGACAGCGCGTCCCGGTGAGGTAGGTGAGATCTGGGCTTCTGGTGACAACATCATGCAGGGGTATTGGCGAGATCCCGAGTTGACAGCCGGGATTCTCCATGACGGATGGTTGCATACGGGCGATCTGGGGCGATTGGATGAGGAAGGCTATCTGACGATCGTAGGACGCAATAATGAAATGATAAAGGCGGGCTCCTACCGCATCAGCCCCACTGAGATCGAAGAGGTGCTACTGCAGCATCATCAGGTTTACGAGGCCGGTGTGGTCGGCATCGATGATCCTATTTTGGGCCAGAAGGTCTGTGCGATTGTCACTCTGAAAGAGGCGGGGACACTGACCGACCAGGACTTAATGGGGTACTGCGCACAGCGGCTGGTGCAATACAAGCGGCCCAAAGTGATCGCGATCGTATCCGCATTGCCTAAATCTCCTTCGGGCAAGATTTTGAGAGAGCGCCTGCGTGAAATCAGTGCGCGTGCTGTTTCGACGACAGATAAAGTCGCCTCCTAGCCGATTGTGGAATCGTATCTCAGCGGTGAAAAAGCAGATCGCGGCAGCTTGACGCCGTGCAATGTGAAAGTGTGTTGTGAATCAGCGACCGAGGAGGATTTGAATGCGCGAAGAAAAGAACAGGGGTCTGGTTGACAGTCTGAAGCTGGACGCTGCTGCAGAGGTCGAGCAGATCGACGCCTTCATCCGGGACGGTGTATTTACAAAGCTCAGAAGAAAAGGGCTGGTCATCGGTCTTTCGGGAGGTATCGACAGCAGCACGGTGGCGGCGCTGGCTGTGCATGCCTTGGGATCGGATCGTGTCGTGGGATTATTCATGCCGGAAGCGGATTCCTCAGGAGACAGCCTGCGATTGGGGCAACAACTAGCGGAAAAGCTAGGGATTAGAACCTTTAAGGAGGATATATCAGGCATTCTGCAGGGGGCCGAATGTTATCGGCGGCGTGACGAGGCTATCCGGGCCGTGGTTCCCCACTATCATGCCGGATACAAATCGAAACTTGTCCTCTCCTCTCTCGATAGTACGGAATTTAGAATCTCATACGTTGTCGTCGAGGCGCCCGATGGCAAGCAGACAAAGGTGCGACTGACGGCGGATGCATTTTTGGCGCTGGTTGCTGCAACCAATTTCAAACAGCGGACAAGGAAAATGATGGAGTATTACTATGCAGACCGTTTCTTATATGCAGTGGCAGGAACGCCCAATCGTCTGGAGTATGATCAAGGATTTTTTGTGAAGAATGGAGATGGTGCTGCGGATATCAAACCCATCGCGCATTTATATAAATCACAGGTGTATCAGCTGGCCCAGTTTCTAGGGGTCCCAGAAGAAATTCTGAGACGTTCTCCGACCACGGATACGTACTCCTTGGCACAGTCCCAAGAGGAATTCTATTTCTCAGTGCCTTATGACAAGATGGATCTGTGTTTGTTCGGGAAGAATCAAAATGTGCCAGTGGCCGAGGTGGCCGTTGCAGCCGAGCTAACGACCAAGCAGGTCGAACGCATCATGAGTGATATTGATGCCAAGCGAAGGGTTGCCGAATATCTTCGCGCCCAACCGCTTCTGCTTGAAGGGGTAGAGCCGCGTCAATAGTGTTTTCACTGAGACGATATTGGTGGTACTGGATTAAGTGTTCACAAGGGCGCTATCTGGACTCGAATATGTACATTTCGGTAATTATTTCATTGCCAATCAGGAATGCCAGCCTCAAGCAGAATGAGACCCAACAGTATGCGAAAGGGTGTCGGCTTTCATACTGACCCGATCTCCAATAGTTGACCAAGCTCCATAGCGGACATGTTCTCACGAAACAAGGTTTGTGATCAGCTGGAGTTGCTTCGAGCGCCGATATAAATGACTGTGTCACGATAGCCATAAGTTCGATCCGGTTGATCCGCAGGCTCGCCCGAGCGTGTGCGCCGTGTCGGTCTATAACATCCCGCAGCGGACAGTCTGGGCCAGCTGCAGACGCAACAGGTGAAGCGCCGAAGGTTTCAATGTTCGGGTATCCCTTCCTTTTGCATGCAGCATCTGCCAGACCACTCATCATTTAAATTAGTGAACTGATCAGCATGATCGCTGTCTTCTAATACGGCCGAACAGGAACTACAAATGGGGTACTGTGTTATCAAAGCGGATCTTAAAAGGGACAAGGAAAACATTTTTGCGGTCTGGGAGAAAAACGATCCCGGTGTCTTAAGGGAGAAGTTTGACTGGATTTACCAAGATAACCCTGCTGGCTCAGCTCATGTCTGGATGATAAGGCATGATCCATGCGGTGAGTATGTTGGCGTAACTGCAATATTTTGCAGAAAGTTTACGGTGAATGGATCGCTCTTGATTGGAGGGATTGCCGGAGATCTGCTCGTCAACTCAGAGCATAGGGCAGCAGGGCCGGCCTTGATGCTTCAAAGGGCCGCGTCTTTAGCTATCAAGGAAGGGGCGGTTGACTTCATCTATGGGTTTCCAAATAAAGCGGCTGAGCCTATTTTAAAACGAATCGGATATGTGCTCCTGGGTAAGAGAGTTCGACTGGTTAAGGTCTTGAGGACGGCATGGTATATTTCCCAGCTCACAGGAAGTCAGTATGCAGGAATGTTTCTTGGCCCATTGGCAGATTTAGCGTTGAGAGTAGCTTCGAGAGGAGTGTGGCGGCTAGCCGATAAAGAATATTTCTGCGAGGAAGTTCAGGAGTTTGACGGGCGATTCGAACGATTGTGGAAGGATGCTGATTTCGAATGTCCCATAGTAGGTGAAAGGAGCCGTGAGTACTTGCAGTGGAAGTTTGTTGGAAATGTTCGCGTCGAGAACAAAATATTGGCAGTGTTTGATGCAGGCAGACAGAATGTAGAAGGCTACCTCATCTATCGGCACCAAAGGGATTCCATCGAAATTCGTGATTTCTTGATTGCCTCAAATTCAAGGGCCTTGAACGTGCTGATCGCATGATTGTTTTGCAGGGCGCGTTCTTCTCGGATAACTTCAATCGAACTGGTGTTGTTGAGGAGCAGCAAAGTGCATGCAATGTTGAGGAAATTCGGCTTCATTGAACGAAAAGATCCCCATCATATTTACTTGCGATGCTCTGAGAATGGGACGAAGTTGTTTCCTGCCATATGGGATCCTGAGCAGTGGTGCTTGTTCCAAAGTGATGATGATATGTAGGGAACTCTATGTTGTTAGAATATTTGTTTTGGTGTGTTCTCGCTGCGATTGTCTATGTGTATCTTGGATATCCA
>JBKKBQ010000021.1:0-4888 GCA_046714015.1 Nitrospira sp. | reverse complement strand
ACTGAGCAGTGAGTCAGTCTCCGGCGTAGAAAGTGCCCAGGCCGCACACGCTTCGGCAGCGGCCCGCGTTGAGTCCTTGCCTCAGGCTCAACAGAGTTTTGCATGGTTCTTAGGGGGAGGGGTGGTGGGGCTTGCCCTCATGGCGGGAGTCGGTGTTCTGAATCCGACGGTGAGTCTCGGCGAGGTGTTGTTGGTCGGACTGTGCCCGGTCCTCGCCGTCGGCATCATGGTTAATCGACGGCTGCTTCGTGAGAGCGCACGACGCGAGGCCCTGATCCAAGAGCAAATTACCTTCGTCGAGTCTCGTCACGAGGAATTGCGCGAAGCCTATTTGGAACAAGAGCAGATGCGGGTGGAGTTGCGTCGGAAAGTGGCCCAACTAACGGCGCTTCACCGAGCGGGGCTCTCATTCGGCTCGACCTTCGAACGAGACGCGCTCTTGCACCAGGTGCTGGAAGCCCTGACGCACGAGCTCAACTACAAGAGTGCCATGGTGTCCATGTTTGATCCTTGTGAGAATACCATCCAACATATCCGTTTGATTGGCGCGCCTCCGGAGGTTGAAACGTTCGCCCAGTCCTGTCGGATTCCGATCACCGACCGCGAGAGTCCCGAGGGAACGGTGGTTCTTCAAGGACGCCCGCTGTTGGTCAAGGATATCGAGTCGATACGGCATAGCCTCCATCCCGTCAATCAGCGTTTGGCCGAATTGAGCGGAACCAAAGCCTTAGTCGTGGTGCCCATCAAGACCAAAGACCGTATCTGGGGGATGTTGACGGTCGATCGCTCGCACAATCAAAGCGTGACGGAGGACGATCTGGAACTGATGACGACTGTGGCGAGCCAAGTCTCCATCGCGTTGGATAACGCCTCAGCCTACCAGCAGATCGAAGAGTGGAATCAGGGGTTGGAGGTCAAAGTAAAAGAGCGCACCGAAGCTCTGGAGCGGGCCGACCGATTGCGTGCGCAATTCCTCTCCCATGTGTCCCATGAACTGAGAACACCGCTCACGTCCATCAAGGGATTTATTCAAAATCTACTGGACGGACTGACCGGACCGCTGAACGACAAGCAGCAGCGGTATCTCGTGCGCATGTCGGACAATTCGGATCGGCTGGTTCGGATGATCGAGGATCTCCTCGATCGCACACGTATCGAGACCGGGCGCTTGGAGGTGCATCCGGTTGATGTCGAGCTTGACCCCTGTCTCGCCGACGTGATCGAGCAACTGAAGCCGTTGGCTCAGGCAAAACAGCAATCACTGGAATTCCGTTGCGCCGACGCTGAACTCGTTGTCTGGGCGGATCGCGATCGGTTGATCCAGACAGTCGTCAATCTGGTGCAAAATGCCATTAAGTTTACCCCGCCGGGCGGAACCGTGTCGGTCGCCTGCGAGTTGCCGAATCACCGCACGGCAACTGTTCTGGTTCGGGACACGGGTCCCGGTATTGCTCCGGAATACCTCGACAAGATTTTTGACCCGTTCTTCCGCATCCAGCAAGGCCAGCGCACAGCTCCCAAAGGGTTGGGACTTGGACTGTCAATCGTGAAAACGCTGGTGGAGTTGCAAGGCGGGGAGGTGATAGCTCGAAATCGTCCAGAGGGCGGCGCAGAACTGTCCTTCACGATTCCCATCCGTGCCGTGAAGGCGCCACCGTTGCTTGAGTCCCATCTCATAGACCAACACATCTTAGTCGTGGATGATGATACCGACATTCAGCAACTACTTCATGACCGGTTGAAGGCAGAAGGTTACCAGACGTTTTCGGCCTTCGATGGCCGTCAAGCACTGGCGCTTCTCCAGTCACGGGAGTTCGATGGGATGATTCTCGACATCGGAATCGGTCAGATCGACGGCCTGGAAGTGCTACGACTGGTGCGTCTGACGAATCAACGCCTTCCGATTATCATGGTTACGGCGTCGGGATCGCAGGAACTCGCCGTGAGGGCCATCGGGTTGGGAGCCCAAGCCTATCTGCTCAAGCCGTTCGACGCGGGCCAGCTTCAGCAAACCATGGATCGGTGGTTCCGGCGTGCATGACCTTCATCGTATGCTAGGTCAGTGCAACTGCGGGCTCGTCCGGAAGACTCGATGTCGGTTCCTCTCTCGACATTCCATCATATGTGGGTTTTTCCTGCTGTGGATTCTTGTCAGCATCACCTGGTCTTCCTCACCGGCGTTCGCTCAGGTTCCCCGCATTCAAGGACAGGGAGCCGCCGCATCTGGGATGGGTAATGCCTTCGCGGCCCAGGCCGACAATCCGTCCGCGTTGCATTACAATCCAGCTGGGATGACTCAGCTTCGTGGTGTGCAAATCATGGCGGGAGGACTTCTTGTCGGGGGGCCGCTCGACCATCGAAGTCCGGACGGTACCACAACGGCTGGTGATCACGATGGCGTCGTCGCGTGGCCTCCCCCCGCCCATACCTATGTGACGGCAAATCTCCAAAGCCTTGGTATTCCCCTGCTTGATAAGCTCACAGTCGGGGTGGGGGTCACAACCCCGTTCGGTTCAGCGACAAGGTGGCCAAGTACGAGTCCTTTCAGTGTAATCAGCACATTCAGTGCGTTGCCGTTGTTCGATATCAAGCCGACGTTCGCGTATCAGCTTTTTCCGGATCTTTCGATCGGAGCCGGCGTAGACATCTACACCTTTTCAGGTCTTTTCGGGGAAGGCCATGCTGAATTCCAAAGAATCCTCCCGCCTGGGAATAGGGTTGAGTTGAATGGGAAAGACACGGCCCTTGGCTTTAATGTGGGGACGTTATATACGGCGTTGCGGAACGGAGATGGATTACCGATCGTGAACGTTGCCGTTGTCTACAGAAGTCAGGCCACGCTCCATTTGGATGGAGTGCAGTTGGCCAACGGCGTGAAGGTCCAAGACACCACGACAACCTTGGTGCTGCCTCAAGTCATTACCGGTGGGATCGCGGTGTGGCCGGTTCGGAATGCTGAACGCGAGTGGAAACTCGAATTGAACGTCGACTACATAGGCTGGAAATCGGTCAGAAACTTAGATCTTCGACGACCCGATGGAACGATCATTCTTCAACAGCCACAAAATTGGAAAAGCACCTATGCCATTTTAGTCGGAACCGAGTATCGATGGCTGAAGATGGATCGACTACCGGGGTGGGAGGTTGCCGTGCGAGGTGGCTATTCGAATCTACAAACACAAGTCCCAGACTCCACCTACAATCCGGCGATCCCATCGGCTGATCTTCATATTATTTCAACGGGAGTGGGTTTCCTCTGTAAGGGAAATGGATCGCTCTTTGGATTAGTGGCATGCGGAAATCTGGGAATCGGCTCAATCAAGGCAAAAACCATCGGCGTGGACCTGTCGTACCAGGTTTCGCTTTACGAACCCAGGACCGTTTCTGGGAATACCGGGATTCGAGCAGGAGTCAATGGATTCTATGAAAATACTGCGCACGCAGGTGGGCTCTCTGTCCGTGTCGGTTTCTAACCAAGGAGTCGTGTATCTCGCCTCGTAACCATCCCTGAGTCAGTCAACGAAGAGGTGCAGAGGAAAGGTTCAGGAGGCGACGTAGAGCCTCGGAATCTGCGGACTGATCGCACAGAGCACTTCGTAGGAAATCGTCCCGGTCCACTCGGCAATGTCGCAGGCTGTGATTCGCTCGTTCTCCTGTTGCCCGATCAGCACGACTTCGTCACCGACGGCAACGACCGGTATCGTGGTGACATCCACCATCACCATGTCCATGCAGACTAATCCCGCGATAGGAGCTCGCCGTCCACGAATGAGCACAAAGCCTCGATTCGAGAGGTGTCGGCTCCACCCGCCTGCATAACCGATCGGGAGAACGGCAATCCGTGTGGGGCACTTTGCGGTGAAGGTCCGATTATAACTGACCGTTTCCCCTGGTTGGATGGTTCGGAGTTGAGCGATGCAGGTCTTCAATGATAGCACCGGCCTTAGGTTCGGAGTCTCGACCGTCCCGGGAAGGGTGTGGTACCCGTACAACATGATGCCGGGCCGCACGAGGGAGAAGTGGGCCGATGGGAAACGAACTGCTCCACCGCTATTGGCTACATGAACGAGAGGAATCTGGAACCCACCTTCTAGAACAACTTGCAGGGCCTTGATGAAGCGACTGATTTGTTCTTCCGTCGCGTCCGTGTCGGATCCATCGGCATCGGCCAGATGGGTCATGAGTCCTTCCAGTCGTAGAGAGGGAGGAAACTTGTGTGATCGAATGAGCGCGAGCAGCTCATTCTGCGTCAGACCCAGCCGACCCATGCCGGTCTCGATTTTGAGATGGATCGAGAGGGAGACCTCGCGTGATGCCGTAGCCTGCGCCAGTGCCGTAAGCGCGGAAGGATCGCTCACCACCGGGGTGAGCTGGTGAGTGAAGAGATCATCGAATTGTTCTTTAAAAACCGGTCCGAGGACGACGATCGGTACCGTGATGCCGGCTTGCCGAAGTGCCATCCCTTCTTCCGTCGAGAAGACGGCAAGGCGGGTGACACCATGCCGTATCAGTGCCCGTGACGTTTCGATCGCGCCATGGCCATAGGCGTTGGCCTTGACCACCGCCATGATTCCACAGCCAGGAGACAGGATCCGACGAAATTGGGAGAGATTGTGGACGAGCGCCGTCAGATCTACGGTGGCGACGGTTGGATGGAAGGGTGACGTAATCGGCACGCGAAGAAGTGAGAATCAGGAAGTCCGGCTCAGACCTCCATGATCTCCTGTTCCTTTTTCTTGATCACGTCGTCGATTTTTTGGCCGAATTGCTCGGTGAGCTTCTGAGTTTCCTGCTCGGCCTTTCGCAATTCGTCTTCGGTGAGCTTCGCATCTTTTTGGAGCTTCTTCAACTCTTCATTGGCATCCCGACGAAAGCCTCGGATCTGCAC
>JBKKBQ010000020.1:0-7070 GCA_046714015.1 Nitrospira sp. | reverse complement strand
ACGGCATTCAAACACTGGGTGAACCGGCTCCAGAGGCCCGGAGGGAGCGACAGGGCTGGTCTGAACGGGCATCCCAATGATGCAGATCACCGGCGATACGGGTTACTCTACGATGGTGACCGTCATTTCCACACGCTCTCTCGGATTATCCCGCTCGTCGCGCGGCAGATTGACGATCTTGTCGCCCACACCGATTCCCTTTGTCACTTCGCCGAACACGGAGTACTTGCGGTCTAGAAATCGTGAGTCCTCGACCACGATGAAAAACTGGGAGCCCGCCGTATCCGGATCGGCCGCCCTGGCCATAGAAACAATGCCCCGTTTGTGGGGAATGTCGCTGAACTCCGCCTTAACGGTATGACCGGGACCGCCCTGACCGTAGGAATCCTTTTTGAGCGTGTCCTTCGTATTCGGGTCTCCGCCTTGAATCATGAACCCTGGAATGACACGGTGAAAAATTGTCCCATTGTAAAATCCTGACTTCGCGAGCTTGATAAAATTCTCTACATGCTTTGGCGCGACATCCGGATAGAACTTGATTTCAATATCGCCGAATTTTGTCTTGATGATCGCCCGTGGCCCTTTCGGTGCCTCAGCCTTTGAACTCGTTGCTGCATCAGCAGCTGCAACCGGCCCGATCCCTGAAACCGACAAAGCCACCCCAACCAACATCCCCATCAGCATGCGCCGTCCGGGTATCTTCAGCATCACCGACCTCCTAATACCATTCCAGAACAAAGTCTCTTCATTGTATCATGGACTGGCTTAACGTTCAGCCTCCTCCAGCGCTCGTTGCGCGGCCTCCTGTTCCGCTTCCTTCTTACTGTGTCCTTGGCCTATCCCAAACACTCTGTCATTCACCTGCACTTCCACTTCAAATAACTTTTGGTGATCCGGCCCGGTTTCTCGCACGATCACATACCGAGGCAACAATTCATACCGTTTTTGGCACCATTCCTGGAAGCGCGTCTTGTAATCATCTCCTCCTGGTTTTTCTTGCAGGACATCGATGTGGCGCAGTTCATCGGTCAGCGCCTCAAGGGTGAAGCTTCGACTCGCCTCAAAGCCTCCATCAAGATAGACTGCCGCAATGACAGCCTCTAACGCATCAGCCAGCAGTGAAGCTTTGTCCCGTCCATTCGAAAGTTCTTCGCCTCGACCAAGGTTCAATCGGGCACCGAGATCGAGCCGCCTGGCGGCATGCGCTAAGGGCGCTTCGCTCACGAGCTTGGCTTTGAGTTTCGAAAGGGCCCCTTCGCTCAACTCAGGGTATCGCCTCGCAAGATAGTCGCTGATGATGAGCGACAACACGGCATCCCCCAAGAACTCTAGCCGCTCATTATGTTTGCGACCGGAGTCTCGGCGCTCATTCACATACGATTTGTGTGTCAACGCCTCGATCAAGAGGCTCGGATTCGTGAATCGATAGTTCGGTATGGCAGGAGGAGAATCGGCTGAAGAAGCCGGCGTCATCGTGACACGCGCACTACGCGTCCAGTTTTTTGAAGATCAAACAGGCGTTCACTCCACCGAATCCAAAAGAGTTCGACAAGGCCGTTTTAATGGCGGCAGGCCGTGCCTTATTGGGAACATAATCCAAATCACAGGCCAGATCCGGATGATCCTGATTGATCGTCGGAGGGAGTATACCGTGAAACAGCGCCAGAAGACTGAAGACGGCTTCGATCCCGCCGGCAGCTCCGAGGAGATGCCCTGTCATGGACTTGGTCGAGCTGACCGGAATCCGAAACGCCTGTTCGCCGAACACCCGTTTGATCGCTCGGGTCTCAATGGCATCGGCCATCGTCGACGTACCATGCGCGTTGATGTACCCGATCTGATCGCGATTGATACCCGCATCCTTGAGGGCTAATTCCATGCAGCGGACAGCCCCCTCGCCTTCTTCCGGTGGCGCCGTAATATGGTACGCATCGCTGTTCATCCCGTACCCAATGATCTCGCCGTACATTCTGACCCCACGTCGAAGGGCGTGATTGAGCTCCTCGATCACCACCACACCGGCACCTTCGCCCAGCACAAATCCATCTCGGTCCTTGTCGAACGGACGGCTCGCCTTCGTCGGTTCGTCATTCCGGAACGACAATGCCTTGGCCGATGCGAATCCCGCCACACCCAGCGGAGTGACCGCCGCTTCGGCACCACCGGCAACCATGACATCGGCATCACCTCGTTGAATCAAGCGATACGCATCCCCGATGCAATGATTACCCGTGGCGCAAGCCGTCACCGCACACGAGTTGGGCCCCTTGGCACCGATCCGAATCGCCACCTGCCCGGAAGCGAGGTTGATGATGGTCATCGGGATGAAGAAGGGAGAGACTCGGCCAGGACCTTTGGCTTTGAGCACATCATGGTAATGCTCGATCGATCCGAGCCCACCGATCCCGGAGCCGATGTAGACGCCGACCTTCGTGGCCTCTTCCGGCGAAATCTTTAACCCGGCATCATCCACCGCCAACTGGGCTGCGCCCACCGCGTAGTGGATGAAGGCATCCATCTTCTTGATCTCTTTCTTTTCGATGAACTGAGCAGGATCAAAATCTTTCACCTCACCCGCAATTTGGGCATCATATCCCGTCGGATCAAATTTGGTGATTCGGCCGATCCCGGACTCGCCGGCGCAGATCGCCTTCCACGTCTTCTCGACACCCGTGCCCAGTGGAGTCACCAACCCAAGACCGGTGATCACAACGCGCCGTGCGACTTGCTCAGATGCTCCTGCCGACATACCTAGGACTTTTCCTTGATGTAGTCCAGCGCCTTCCCAACGGTCAGAATCTTTTCCGCATCCTCATCGGGAATTTCGATCGAGAATTCTTCCTCCAGCGCCATGACCAGCTCGACGGTATCAAGCGAATCAGCGCCAAGATCTTCCACGAAGGAGGCCTCCGGTGTCACCTCATCCTCTTCCACCCCGAGCTGCTCAGCAATAATCTTCTTGACTCGCTCTTCAACAGTTGCCATCGCTATGACTACCTCCTTCCCCAGTATGACCCCGCTGCACCGCCACATGGGGATCTGTGACGGCCGTACATTCAAACAATTCGACGTGCTTATACCATCAACATCCCGCCGTTCACGTGCAAGACATGTCCGGTGATGTAGGCCGCATCCTCGGACACCAAAAACCGCACGGCCGCCGCAATATCTGCCGGCGTCCCCAATCGCCCCAACGGGATTTGTTTCATGAGCGTGTCTTTCACTTCAGCCGACAGACCATGGGTCATGGCCGTGTCGATAAACCCTGGCGCCACCGCATTCACCGTGACGTTCCGGCTGGCATATTCTCGCCCGACGGTTTTCGTAAATCCGATCACCGCTGCCTTCGAGGCCGAGTAATTCGCCTGCCCCGCGTTCCCGATTACCCCAACAATCGAGGCGATGTTGACGATGCGACCATACCGTTGCTTGGTCATCGGCTGCAAGACCGCTTTCGTGCAGTTAAACGTCCCGTTCAGATTGATCTGAAGCACCAAATTCCAATCTTCTTCCTTCATCCGTAACAACAAGCCATCACGAGTGATCCCGGCATTATTGACGAGGATGTCCACTTTCCCCCAAGCCTTCAGGACTTGCTCGGCCATCGCCTTGGTTTCATTGGCATCGGCCACATTGACTTTGATGTTCAGCGCCTTCCGCCCGAGCTTCTCGATGGAGGCGACTGTTTCCACGGAGCGACCGGGGTCAAGATCGGCCACGGCAATGTCGGCCCCCGCTTGAGCAAGGCATTCGGCAATGGCCCGACCGATGCCTTGTGCAGCGCCGGTGACAATGGCTGTTTTTCCTTGTAGTGACATCAACACCCCCGAACAACGTGCCAAAGTTGGAACGCTTGAATGCGTAAAGGTATCATCCTCAGGCCAACTATCATACTTTCAAACTTTGCACCGTGGTTTCAAGCGACTTCGGATCGTTCACATTCAACAGTTTCGCCTCAGGCAGAATTCGTCTGATCAAGCCGGTCAATACGGTGCCAGGGCCGATTTCTATAAACGTCCTGACGCCCATCCTTCCCATGGTCTGCACGGTATCCTCCCACAGGACGGAAGAGGGCAGCTGACGGACCAACGATGCTTGGATCTCCTCTGCCCGGGTGATCGCTTTCGCCTCTGCATTATTCACAAGCGGCGCGCTCAGGTCCGACCACCGAACTGTGGCCAGGTCCTTCGCCAATCGATCGGCGGCTTGCTGCATCAACGGGGTATGAACCGGCACACTGACCGGCAATGGGAGGGCTTTTTTACAGCCGTGTGCCTTGGCCAATTCAATCGCCCGCTCCACCGCCGCCTTTTCACCGGCAATCACGACTTGCCCTGGCGAGTTGAAGTTTGCTGCCGCGACGACCCCGACGGACGACGCTTTGCGGCACACATCTTTGACAACCTCGGCGGTTAAGCCCAACAGAGCCGCAACGAGACCGGTTCCTTTCGCCACGGCTTCGGACATATAGCGTCCCCGTTTCTGAACCAGGCCGACGGCATCACGAAAAGATACGCCGCCTGCCGCAACCAGCGCTGAATACTCGCCCAAACTATGACCTGCCACCGCAACCGGCTTGATCCCGACCGGCTCAAACAGTTTCCACGCCGCCACACTGCTCACAAGTAAGGCCGGCTGGGTGAATTCCGTGAGATTGAGTCGTTCAGCAGGTCCGGTGAAGCACAACCCAGCAATGTCATACCCCAAGACCGTAGAGGCCTCATCATAGACAGGCTTCAATGAGGGATGAGCGTCATAGAGCGCCTTCCCCATTCCGACTGACTGGGAACCCTGTCCAGGGAAAACAAGCCCGATTCCTAGCGTCATGGCGGGTTAGATATCTTAGAAATCCCATGCAAAGTCAACGGGAAAAGTTTCCACAAGTCGCCGCCTCCCCACAATCAGGAAGGGGCCATATCGGAATTGTCCTGGACCATGACCCGGTCGTTCTCTACCATCGGATGACCGCGGAAGCCCAGGTTAATCCTGCCCCAAACGCCCCGAGCATCACCAACGAGCCATCCTTGATACGCCCCTCACGAACCGCTTCATCCAGGGCAATCGGGATGGACGCAGCTGAAGTATTCCCGTATCGATCGACGTTCAGCATGACCTTTTCGATCGGAAGGCCCAGCCGCTCGATCACCGCCTTGAGGATTCGTATATTGGCTTGGTGCGGCACATAGAGATCAAGATCCTCCACCCGAAGGTTATTGGCTGACAGTGTCGTGCGTGCAATGTCTTCCAGGGTACGGACCGCAACTTTGAACGTCTCGTTCCCTTTCATCTTAATGAACTGCAGACGCTCGGCGATCACTTTTTCGGACGGGGGAGTACGTGAGCCTCCTCCCGGCACCATGATCAGCTCACAGAGCGTCCCATCGGAGCGAAGATGAGTCGAGAGGATCCCTCGTTCTCCATCACTGGGACTGACGACGACCGCACCGGCTCCATCCCCAAACAGCACGTAGGTGTTCCGGTCGGTCCAATCGGTAATGGCGGACATCACCTCTGATCCAATGACCAGGACATGGCGCATCCCGGTCTTAACATACGCATCCGCCACCGAGAGCGCATAGACAAATCCACAGCAGGCCGCCGAAAGATCGCACGCCGCGGCGTTGGTCGCACCGAGTTGATGCTGGACGAGACAGGCCGTGGCAGGGAGAGGATAATCGCCCGTGCAAGTGGCGACCAAAATCATGTCGAGGTCAGTTGCCGCCAGGCCCGCCGCAGTCAACGCCCGTTTCCCGGCCTGAACCGCCAAATCCGAACAGGCTTCTCCGGTGGCTGCAATCCGCCGCTCTCGGATGCCGGTCCGTTCCCGAATCCATTCATCAGACGTGGCCACCATGCGTTCAAGGTCCGCATTCGTCAGCACCCTGGCAGGCACATAGGAGCCGATCCCCGCAATGCAGGCTTTCATGGTTTCTCTTCTACCGGCGTTTGGGATTGACTCTCTTCAATGTCCCGTTGAATCAGCTCGTGCACACGGCCTTCCGCCATCCCTTTGGCTCGTCGAATCGCGTTCTTGATGGCCTTCGCCGATGATCGGCCATGGCAAATCATCGTAATCCCATTGACGCCCAACAATGGGGCGCCGCCGAACTCTGCGTAGTCCGTTTTCCGTTTCAGATTCAGCAACGGCCCGGCGATCAGCGGATAGGCTAAGCGGCCGATGAAACTGCCCGCGATCTCCTTGAGCAACAGCTTCTTAATCATCTCGGCCACGCCTTCGGAAATCTTCAACGCGACATTGCCGATAAACCCGTCGCAGACGACGATATCGGCAATGCCGCTATACACATCGCGGCCCTCGATGTTCCCGACGAAGTTCATCGCACTGCCTTTAAGCAGCTTAAAGGCCTCTTTAGTGACTTCGTTGCCCTTGCTGTCTTCTTCGCCGATGCTCAGAAGACCGACACGGGGATTCGGTTTTCCGAGCAGATGCTTCCCATACTCATGGCCCATCAAGGCGAATTGCTCGAGATGCTTGGCGGTGCAGTCGACGTTGGCCCCCACATCGAGCATGATCGCTTCCCCGCTCAGCGTCGGCAGGCTGGTGGCAATCGCCGGACGCTCCACCCCTTTCGCCAGCCCTAAGACGAAGAACGACGCCACCATGCTCGCCCCCGTGTTACCGGGGCTCACGACCGCGTCAGCATGGCCGTTCTTGACCAACTCTGTCGCCACCCAAATCGACGAGTCCCGCTTCTTCCGTGCGACAGTGGCGGGCGACTCATGCATTTCGACGACCTGGGACGCATGCCGAATGGTGAGGCGGGCATCGTGACTGGACTGACGCGCACATTCTTGTTTCAGGGTGGTTTCGTCGCCGACGAGAATGACCTCGACGTCAAACGCTTTCACAGCCTGAAGCGCGCCCTCGACACAGGGTGCGGGGCCATGATCACCCCCCACCGCGTCAAGCGCGATCTTCATGCGAAATGGTGTACTCACGGATGGTGTTGGCACGGACGGCGTTGGAATGACCGGCTGAACACGCGTCGCCCCCTGGGCTCACGTCAGACGTGCTGGGAAACTCGCGCCATGGACCGATTTGGACAACC
>JBKKBQ010000019.1:0-4459 GCA_046714015.1 Nitrospira sp. | reverse complement strand
TCCGGCCCCATCGAACAGGACAGAAGGGATAGGGCGAGGCCTATGGCTAACAGCGACCGCACGTTAGGACTTATCCTCCACCGTGAGGTTCGACAGCGTCGCGTGGTTCATGCTTGCTCCCGGTTGCTCTTTACGTCGAGACAACCGTCTCAGCAGCACAAAAAACAGCGGCACAAAGAAGATCGCCAAAAAGGTGGCCGCGAACATCCCGCCGAGCACGCCGGTCCCGATCGATTGGCGGCTGACAGCCCCGGCACCAGAGGCGATCACCAGGGGGAACATGCCAAAGATGAACGCCATCGACGTCATGATGATCGGCCGGAAGCGCAACCGCGCCGCCTCCACCGCCGCTTCGATCAAGGGACGGCCTGCTTCGTATCTCCTGTTGGCGAACTCGACGATTAGAATCGCGTTCTTGGCGGACAATCCGATCAAGGTGACGAGGCCGATTTGGAAATAGATATCATTTTCGAACCCTCGAAGCCAAACAGCCGTCAGCGCCCCGAAGATAGCAAACGGCACAGCCAGAATCACCGCGAACGGGACCACCCAACTCTCGAACTGTGCCGCCAGCACCAGGAAGACCATCAGCAATCCGATCACAAACACTTGGCCCGACTGTCCACCGACTCGGCGCTCTTGAAATGAAATGTTGCTCCACTCGATGGCGTACCCCTGAGGAACCAGCACCTCTTTCACCACCCGCTCCAACGCCTCGAGCGCTTGCCCGGAGCTGAAGCCCGGTGCGGCGGCACCCAACAGAAGGGCGGTATTGTAGCCATTGAAGTGATTCACAGGATCCGGTCCGCTCTGATACTCCGCCGTCACGACCGTATCGAGTGGGATCATATTGACACCCCGTGCACTCTGGGTCCGCACATAGATTTTCGACAGATCCTGCGGCGTCGACCGATACTCGGCATCGGCTTCGGTCTGTACATGATACACACGGCCGAATTTCACGAAATCGTTGATGTAAAAATTCCCAAAGTACGCCTGCAACGTATCAAAGATGTCCGAGATCGGAATCCCCAACGCCTTCGCGCGCTCGCGGTTCACATTGGCATAGAGCCGTGGCGACGAGACACGGAAATTGGTGCCCACCCGGCCGATTGCCGGTTCCTTCTGCGCCCGTTCGACGAATTGCTGTGCCACCATGGCGAATTTCTTGAAGTCGCCGCTGCTCGGATCTTGAATCTGTGCAGAGAAGCCGCCGACGGCACCCACGCCTCGAATGGACGGTGCATTGAACGCGAGGAGCAGGGCTTCTGGAATTTTGGCAAACTCCCCATATGCGGCGCCGACAAGCGCCTTCGCATGATACTGCGGCTCCGGCCGTTCATCCCATAAGACCAACGGAACAAACATCGTGGCGGAGTTCGGCCCCCTGGTGCCGAACACGAAATTCTGCCCGGCCAAGGCATCGGTGGAATGTACCGCCGGAATGGCCTGAAAAAACCGCTCGACCCGTTCGAGCACCGCCACCGTCCGCTGCTTCGATGCCCCGTCCGGCAATTGCGCGATCACAATAAAGTAGCCCTGATCTTCTTCCGGCAGAAAGCTTTTCGGCAGCTTCTGGAATAAGACGACCGACACGACAAGGAGCAGAGCAAAGATCGCCATGACACGGAGCGGCCGGACAAGAATCGCGGCAGTCGTGCGCGTATAGCCCTGCTGCGTCCGATTGAATAGACGATCAAAGAAGGCCCAAAACCCCCTCCGTCTCCCCTGTTGGGGCGTAAGGACGACCCCGCAGAGGGCGGGACTCAGCGTCAACGCCACAAACCCTGACACCGTCACTGAAATCGCAATCGTTGCGGCGAATTGTTTGTAGAGGGCCCCGGTGATTCCGCCGATAAAACCGACCGGCGCAAACACAGAGACCAGGACCAATACAATCGCAATGATAGGCTCGGTCACCTCGCTCATCGCCCTCTTGGCCGCCTCTTTGGGCGAAAGCCGGTCCTCGCGCATGTGTCGTTCGACGTTCTCCACCACCACAATGGCGTCATCCACGACAATGCCAATCGCCAAGACCATCCCAAACAACGTAATCGTATTGATGGAGAAACCAAGGGCATAGAGCCCGACGAAGGTCCCGATCAAAGAGACGGGTACGGCGACGGTCGGGATGATCGTGGCACGCCAGGTCTGAAGAAACAGATACACGACGAGGACCACCAGCGCCATCGCTTCCAGCAACGTCTTGACGACTTCCTTGATCGAGATTTCGATGAATCTCGTGGTGTCGTACGGGGTGTCATACGAGACACCGGATGGGAAGTTCTTGGCAAGCTCATCCATTTGCGCTCTGGTGCGGCGCACCGTATCCAGCGCGTTCGCCCCGGGCGACAGGAAGGTCAGGAGGAACGTCGTCGGTTTGCTGTTCCATCGACCTTCCAATCCATAGGATTGCGCCCCTAGTTCAATACGCGCCACATCCTTGAGCCGAACGGTGGACCCGTCCGGCAGGGCACGAACGATCAGCTCCTCGAAATCCTTCACCTCCGTCAGCCGACCCTTCGTGATGATCGGGATCGTGAGCTCGGTCCCCTTCGGAGCCGGCTCCCGCCCAATCGTCCCCGCTGGGTAGTCACGGTTCTGCTCACGGATGATCGTTGTGATGTCGCTCGGGGTCAGACTCAACTTGGCCATCAATAACGGATTCAGAATGATCCGCATGCTGTATGTTTGTTGCCCGAACACCAGCGCGTCTCCCACGCCTTTGACCCGTTTCAAATCGTCCACGATCCGAAGCGTGGCGTAGTTGGAGAGAAACACCGCGTCGTGCCGAGGATCGGTCGACTTTAGCGCCACGACCAACACAAGATCGGGAGACATCTTCTTGACCGAGATGCCCTGACGGATGACTTCCGGGGGAAGTTGAGGCTCGGCGAGTTTTTCGCGGTTCTGAGTTTGGACCTGGGCAATGTCCGGGTTGGTACCGATCTCAAACGTCAGCTTAATTGAGACGTGCCCGTCGTTACTGCTGGTCGATTCGTAATACAGCAGATTGTCGACGCCCGGCAGCGTGACCTCAATCGGACGAGCGACCGCCTCGGCCGCCACTTCTGCGCTGGCGCCGGGATAGTCTGCGTCGATTTGCACGACGGGAGGGGTGATCTCCGGGAACTGCGCGATCGGCAGGAACTGCATAGACAGCAGCCCCATCACAACAATCACGATGGAGATCACCGACGCAAAAATCGGCCGATCGATAAAAACATGCGAGATCACACACGATCCTTACTGAGAATGAGCTGTGGCAGGAGCCTGTTCCGTAGCCGAGCCGGGTGCTGCGATCCAGGGAACGGCCTTGACCGGCGCACCCGGACCAATCTTCATGACCCCGTTCACGACCACGCGATCGCCTTTACTCAAGCCTGTGTCGATGAGCCACTGGTTCCCTTTCCAATCGGACGCAGCCACGTCTCGAATTTCGATCTTCTCATCCTGGTTGACGACATAGACAAAGGGCCCTTGCGGACCTTGCAACACGGCTCGTTGCGGAATCAGAACGGCATCCGTTTTCGTATCGCCGGTGAATCGAACCTTGACAAACTGCCCGGGCAGCAGTATCCGCTGAGGGTTGGGAAAGGTGATGCGGGTTTGACGGGCTCCGGTCTCCGTACGCAAGCCGGGCTCCAACAGATCCAGAACTCCTTCATGGGGATAGGCCGTCCCATCCATGAGCGTGAGTCGTCCCCGTAACTGATAGTCCCCTGGATGAGTAATTTTCTTCGACTCGATATCACGCCGTCTCTTGAGAATGAAGGTCTCCGGCACGCTCACCACGACATACATCGGATCGACACGATGGACGACCGTCAGCAGATCCGTTTGCGCCGAAACAAGTCGACCTTCATAATACCGGCTCCGTTCGATCAGCCCGGCAATCGGCGCCGTAATGAGCGTATTATCCAGATCAAACTGGGCTTTGATCAACTCCGCCTTCGCCCCTTGCAGAAGGGCGTTTGCGGTCATGTCACCGGCCACAGCATCATCGACATCCTTTTGACTGACCGCTTGCTCCGCCAGCAGCGGCTTGACCCGGGCAAAGTCTTGTTTGGCCTGCACCAGCCGCGCCTCAGCTTCGGCAATCTTCGCTCGGGCGCGGGCCGCAGCGGCTTGGAACGGAACGGGATCAATCTGATAGAGACGGTCGCCCTTCTTCACGTCTCGGCCTTCGTGGTACAACACCGCTTTCAAAAGGCCGGTTACTTGCGAACGGATCTCAACCGGACGGGAAGCCTCGGCCTGGCCGATAAACTCCGGTTCATCGGGAACCGTCTGTGTCTGGACCGTAATGACCTCCACTTGCGACACTTCCTGTACGGGAATCGAACCGGCTTCTTGTTTACACGCAGCCGAGAAGGCCATCCCCATAAGAGCAAGACACGCGGCCACGTAGCGCATCAACTGACGATCCTGCAACATTCCACGCACCTTACTTTGCAAC